>NZ_JBFUHV010000030.1:0-81040 GCF_056402215.1 Rhodococcus sp. P4_B6
GTGGTGTTCACATAATCGGTCGACGTCAACGCCGGCAGAGCGACGTGCTTCTCCCCGGCCCGCTCGAGCATCCGCAACATCAGATACCGGGCACGAGTCGGACCGGACCGGTCCAACAAACCATCGAACGATTCCAACCACTCCGTGGTCTCATCCGGATCGATATCCGGCAGATACGACGCAACACCCTCACGGATGACGCGCACGCGTCCGTCGGAGCCCGGGGTCGCACTGGGGTTGGAAGGTTGGGCCGCTCCGGCGCCGGGTGTGGCGGAATCCGGTTGAGACGCGGGTCCCTGGATCAGGTCTGACAACGTTGCTCCTCATTGTGGTGGGACGCGCGGTGTGGCGTCCTCTCCATGCGATCGCGGCCTTGTTAGGCCCGATCCATCTCCTTTATGAATATGGCGCACCCTCATCTTTCCCCATTGCGGCGCGGTCGGCACACCGTGCTCGGGTTACTCTTCGGTAGCGTTTGCGCAGATCCGGGGGCGAATGTTGAATTTATCGATGTCGTCGAAAACGTGGGGGAGACGAATGTGCACGTCGTCGCGCCGCTGGGGGCTGCTGAGTGCTGCCGCCGCGGCGATCGTCGGCGCCGGCGTCATCGCCGGATGTGGCGGCGCGATCGAGGGAACCGCGCAGCAGAACGATTCCCAGGCCGCCGAGTACGCCGCCGAAGCGACGTCCTCATCGGTGGCCGCGTCGTCCTCGCAGAAGGCTGCGGCCGAGCGGGAGGCGCTCGTGGAGCAGTGCACGATGTTCGTGACCCGGGCCGGCGACACGATCGATACCTACAACACGTTCATCGATGCCGCCAACGCCGAAGCCGCGGACACCGGCGCGAAAGCGAGTGCCGCGGCGGCGGCACTCCGGTCGGCCGCGGACGGTGCGAACGCCGCCACGCCCGCACTTCCCCCCGACTTGACCGGACTCCTCACCGATTACGCGAACAACTATCGCGAACTCGCTGCGGCCGTCGACAGCGGGCAACGCGGAGACATTCTGAACACTCTCGCGAGCCGCGGAGACGAGCTCAGCGACTCGATTCGGGCAGCCTGCCCCACATCGTGACTCCCGCACCGTAGGCTCGGTCGATGACCACGCATCACTACATTCTCAGAAAAATTCGCGTGGTCGGCTTGCGCGAAAGCGTTCGAGCATGTTCGCTTTCACCTAATTGATCTTCATCCGGCAGGTGTTCGGGTATCCGAGCACCGTCAACAAAAGGAGGACCCCACCGTGGTCGCCGCGGCGGACGCCCAAAACTACGCTCAGAAACTCGGGATCACTGCCGACATGGCGGTACAGGAACTGGGCTGGGACGAGGACACCGACGACGACCTGCGTGCCGCGGTCGAGGACACCATCGGTGGAGAACTGCTGGACGAGGATTCCGACGAGGTCATCGACGTCGTGCTGCTGTGGTGGCGCGACGAAGACGGAGACCTCGTCGACGCCCTCATGGATGCCATCGGGCCCCTGGCCGACGATGGATTCGTGTGGGTCCTCACCCCCAAGACCGGTCAGCCCGGTCACGTGGAGCCCAGCGAGATCGCCGAGTCCGCGCCCACAGCCGGTCTCACCCAGACGTCGGCGGCAAATCTCGGAGACTGGTCGGGAAGCCGTCTGGTTCAGCCGAAGTCGCGTCCCGCGAACAAGCGCTGAACAGTCTCACGTTTCCCGTTCACTCACCGAAGGAATCACGTCATGCCGCTCGAGGTGGGCACCACCGCCCCCGATTTCACCCTCAAGGACCAGAACAACCAGGAGGTGACGCTTTCCGATTACCGCGGAAAGAAGAACGTCCTGCTCGTGTTCTACCCGCTCGCGTTCACCGGAACGTGCCAGGGTGAGCTCTGTAAGGTTCGCGACGAACTGCCGAAGTTCGAGAACGACGAGACGGCGATCCTCGCCCTCTCCGTCGGTGCGTCGCCGACCCACAAGATCTGGTCCGCCGAACAGGGATACACCTTCCCGCTGCTCGCCGACTTCTGGCCGCACGGCGCGGTCGCGCAGCAGTACGGCGTCTTCAACGACAAGCTGGGCTTCGCGAACCGCGGCACCTTCGTCATCGACAAGGAAGGCATCATCCGGTTCGCCGAGATGAACGGGCCCGGAGAGGCCCGTGACCAGGGAGCTTGGGAGAAAGCGCTCGCCACGCTAGAGTCCTGATGCGCATCCGGCGAGGTTCTCGCCGGATGTTCGGGCGTGTAGCTCAGTGGTAGAGCTCTGGTTTTACACACCAGCGGTCGGGGGTTCGAAACCCTCCGCGCCCACCGTCAGGCAAGGCCCCGATCTGCGCTCGTGCGCGGTCGGGGCTTTCTCGTTTCGCCGGTGTCAGTCGTCGGTGAGTTCCGCGAGCTGCTCGGCGGCGGTGATGTTTCCGCTGTCGGCGAGTCGCCGGAGTTCGTCCAGGTCGCCCAGTTCGGTGGCGACTTCGATGAGCTGGTCGGCCGCGTCGGAGCTGCCGCCCTCGGCGAGGCGCCGGAGTTCGGCCATGTCACCCCGCTCGCCGGCGAGTTCGATCAGGATGTCGACCGCCGTCGCGTCGCCGTTCGCGGCTCGCTCGCGCAGAGCGGACAGGTCGGATTCAGTCATGATGCACGTCCCCTTCTCGATCGACTGTGCTGGTTCGCCGGGCTCGGAGCTCATCGCGGCGTGTGTGCCATTCGTCCCGCAACTCAGGCAGTCGCTCGCTGAGGAACTCGGCCAGCGCGATCATCTCCTCGAGCGGAGCGCGGCGTTCGGGTGGGGCGTCGGCCAGCAACGCCAGCCCCTCCCGGAACAGTGCCGCGTGCTCGCGGTGGAGGGCGGAATCGAAGTTCTGCGGTTGCTGACTCGCCGGGTCCAGGCTCACCCGGTCCACCCGTTCACCGGCCACGCGGGTGCGCCGCGCCATCCGATAGCCCTCGAGCAGTTTGACCGCGCCGGTGACGGCGCTCCGGCTCGCCAGGAGGGCTTCGCCCAGCTCGTCGATCGTCTGCTGCGGCGGGTCGCATACGAACAGGTACCCCAGCAGACGTCCTGCCATCGGAGGGAAGCCGTACTGGCGGGCGTAGAAGCGGCCGACGTGGTCGGCGAAGATCAGCTGTGTGTCGGACGGCACAGCACCGAAGGTAGCAGTCCTGACTGAAATAACACAGATTTGTGTCATTTCAGTTCGGCTGCGGTGCTCCGACTGGTTTCGTGGAGTTAACCTGTTCATCGCCCGGAGCTTCGCCTGCAGTGGCATATTCCTGATATGTCCAGGTACAAGGTGACGCTGCGCAACGGCACGTCGAGCGACAGAACCTTCGAATCAGACTTCCAGGCTGTCAACGAGACGCACCGGCCCACCGAGCCCGGGGCGGGCATCGTGAAGATCGACCGTTACGAGGACGGCGGGGGAGTGGCCGGCGTCTGGGCTGCGCCGGCCACGAGCCGCCCCTCCCGGTAGTCGGTCAGGTGCCGTGTCGCGAGGCCGTCGATCCGCGGCGATCGAGTTCGGCCTCGAGTTCGGCGATCCGGCTGGTGACGGTGCGCACCGTTCCGCAGCCGTAATCGTTCGCGATCGACTCGCCGAGCAGCGCTCGCTGCTCGGCGAGAAGCGCGAGCAGTTCGTCGTCGCCGAGCTTCGTCACGTCGCTGGACACCCTTCGATCGTCTCAGGCCCAGTCGCCGATTCCAATGGCTCACTGAAATTCCCCACCGGACGCGCAGAACCCCGCCGGGCCACGTGGGTGTTGAGTCAGCACCGAAGATGTGAGCGGGGCGGGGCCGTGCGCCGCCCCTGAATGGGGGGAACGAGGCGGCAAATACCATGGTAGGCGCACGAAAGGGCGCTTGGCGAGTTCCTCAGGAGAGTTTCAGGAATCAGACATTCCGACCGGAACGTGTCCGTCCGGCAGGGACGGCCTCTACCGGGTGCGCGTGCCCGGACCCACCGTGTCGTAGGCCTCCGCGAGGAGCTCGGCCAGGGTGTCGTCGAGCTGATCGTCGGAGGTGATCGTCAACCGGTGCGTGATCACCGTCTTCGTGGTGGGAAACGCCTCCCGCAACTGCGGGTGATGGACKCGGCGGCGCAGGTCGAGGGCGATCTCGAGCCGCGACGAATAGATGAACGCGGCAGCGAAGACGCGGGCCCGAGCCCACGCGACCTCGGTCCGGTGGACGCGCTCGTCCACCTCGCCGCAGGCCAGAACGAGGTCACGGAACTGCAGCAGGCGCTCGGTGGCGTCCGGATCCTTGCCTGCCAGGTACTCGTCGATCGCGGCACTCATGGGACGCTCCTTTACATCGCCTGCAACGTTAGTTGATACAAATAGCGGCGTGCATCGAACCTCCCGTCCCGCCACCGCGCGCGCCGCAGGCCTGCTCCTCGGCTTCGCCGCCGACCGCGCGTTCGCCGACCCCGCCCGATGGCATCCCGTGGCCGGATTCGGCCGCACCGCAATGGCATTGGAGAAGGCGACGTACCGCGACTCCCGGCCGGCCGGAATCGTGCACGTTGCCGTCCTGGTCGGTGGAGCGGCGGGTCTGGGGGTCGCCGCGGCGCGGGTGGCGCGGCGCGGGGGCTGGGCCGGCGAGGCAGCCGCGACCGCCGTCGCAGCGTGGGCGGTGCTCGGCGGAACGTCCCTGGGACGGACCGGGTCGAGAATGGCCGCGCACCTCGAGGCGGACGACCTCGCCTCCGCCCGCGCCCTCTTGCCGTCGCTGTGCGGTCGCGACCCCAGTGTGCTCGGCGTCGACGGGCTCACCCGGGCGACGCTGGAGTCGGTGGCCGAGAACACGTCCGATTCCGCGGTCGGGGCGTTCGTGTGGGGCGCGGTGGCCGGCATCCCCGGACTGTTCGTCTACCGGGCCTCCAACACCCTGGACGCGATGGTCGGCTACCGCTCGCCGAAGTACGGCAACTTCGGCTGGGCCGCGGCGCGGTGGGACGACCTCCTCAACCTGCTGCCCGCCCGCCTGACGGGTGCGCTGTCGGTCGTCGCCGCGCCGGCGGTCGGCGGGTCGCCGAAGGAGGCGTGGGAGGCGTGGCGGCGCGACGCGTCCCAGCACCCCAGCCCCAACGCCGGTGTCGCGGAGGCCAGCGCGGCGGGCGCTCTCGGGATCTCGCTGGGCGGGCGCACCGAATACGCGCACGGCGTCGAGATGCGACCTGTGCTCGGATCCGGGCCATCGCCCCGGCCCGTCGACCTCGACCGGGCGGTGCGGCTGTCGACCGCGGTGCAGGGTGGTGCGGCGCTGGTGTCAGCGGCCCTTGCCGTAGCGGTCGGCCAGTTTCGCTTCCGCCGCCGTCCTCGGCGCTGATTCCACCGGTTTGCTCCGGGTGAACGGCTTCTTCCGGGCCACGGGCGCGGGAGCGGCGTCGTCGGCGGCCTTCGCGGACTTTTCCCTGCGGCGTTCGCGCCACTCCGCGCGGATGAAGTAGGCCAGGCCGAGCGGGGCCATGATGCCGAACGCCAGCCACTGCAGGCCGTACGACAGGTACGGGCCCGCGTCGAGTTGCGGGAGCGGAATAGTGCCGAGGCCACCCGGCTGATCGGGTTCGAGTTGCACGTACGCGTCGACGAGGTCGGTGCCGATGTAACCGCCGATCTGGCCCGCGTCGATGTAGTACACCTGCCGGAGCCCGTTCTCGTCGATCGGCTCCTTGCCCGCGATGGTGCCCTCGGACTTGCGGACGCGACCGTCGAGCGTCACCGGCCCGGCCGGCGGCGGATCCACCGGCGGCGCCTCGGTGCCCTGGATCGGGCGCACGTAGCCGCGGTTGACCAGGATGGCGCGGCCGTCGGTCAGCTGCAACGGGGTCAGGACCTCGTACGCGGGCTGCGACTCGATGGACCGCAACCGGACCAGCAGATCACTGTTCTGCACGTACGACCCGGTCGCGGTGACGCGGCGCCACTCGTCGTCCGGATTCGCCGCACCGCCGGACAGCAGGGTCTCCAGCGGGACGGGCTCGGCGTCGACCGAGTCGGCGATCAGCTGGTTCCGGTGCTCCGTGGACGTGTTCTTGCCGAGCTGCCACGGCGCGAGCACGTAGAAACACATGAAGGCGAATCCGGCGACCACCAAGGCCAACACCAACCAGCCGGGTCGCAACAGAAATCTCAGCCTTCGCACGCCTCCACGGTAGCCGCTCGCAGGTCGGGCCCCTGATCGTGGGTTACCGGCTGCGCACCCAGTCGAGCAGCCCGGGCACCGCGGCCTCGATCTGGAGGCGGACCCGTTCGAAGTCCTCGAGGTCCCCGTAGAACGGGTCGGGTACGGACGACGTGTCCGCGTCCGGGTCGAAACTGCGCAGCAACCGGCGGCGCTCGTCGGGCACGCCCATGTGGGCAAGCTCACGGTCGTGGTTGGCCGCGAGAGCGACCACCAGATCGGCGCCGAGGTGGAACGGGCCGACCTCCGCGGCCGTGTGGCCCGTCGGATAGCCGTTCAGCTTCAGGGTCTCGTTGGTGCGGATGTCGGCCTCACGGCCGACGTGCCAGCCGTGGGTCCCGGCGCTGCTCACCATCACCCGCTCGTCGAGGGCTTCCCGCCGGAGGTGCTCGGCGAAGATCTTCTCGGCCATGGGGGAGCGGCAGATGTTGCCGGTGCACACGAACGTCACGTGCAGCGGGGTGTCAGGCCGCGTCATCGAGCAACTTCCCGAGGTCGGCGACGGTCTGCGCCGTCGTGTGCGCGCGCTCGGCCTCGGTGGGGAACCCGTAACCCCACTCGACGAACACCGCGGGGATGCCCCAGTGCGCGGCGCCGAGGACGTCGTGGTCGCGGTCGCCGATCATCAGGACGTCGGCGGTGGCGCCCTCGGTGGCGGTGACTCCCAGGTTCCGCAGCGAATGCGCGATCACGTCGGACTTGGCGCGGCGACTGCCGTCGTCGCTGGCGCCACCGATGAACTCGAAGTAGTGCGCGAGTTCGAAGTGTTCGAGGATGCGGATCGCGAACCGCTCGGACTTCGACGTGGCGACGGCGAGCCTCCTGCCGCTGTCGTGGGCGGCGACGAGCACCTTCTCGATGCCGTCGAAGACGGCGTTCTCGGCCCACCCCACGCGGTCGTAGCGTTCGAAGTAGGCGGCGATCGCTTGCTGCACGAGGTCTTCGCCCAGTCCCATCGACCGGAACGTGTCGATCATCGGCGGGCCGATGACGGCGTCGATCATCTCGTCGGTCGGTTCCGGCTGACCGATCGTCGCGAGCGCATGGCGGAAGCCGGCGTGAATGCCGGGCGCGGAATCGGTCAGCGTGCCGTCGAGGTCGAACAGCACGATCGGTGCGGACAGGGCAGAAGAGGCAGGCGGGGTGGTGGACGCGGAGGTGGAGAGAGATGTCACCGGACCATTGTCCCTTAGGCTCGACAATCGTGGACATTCGTGCCGGGAGCCGGGAGAGCCTGCGTCACCACGGAGACGTGGATGCGGGGCCCGGACTTCTCGATTTCGCAGTCAACGTGCAAGGTGACGGGCCACCGGACTGGCTGCGCCTCCGCCTCGCCGACGCGCTGGCGCACCTGGGCACGTACCCGACGGTCGCGGCTGATCTCGCGGCCCGGACCGCGGTGGCGTCCCGGCACGGCCGGACACCCGAGGAGGTGCTGCTGCTCGCCGGGGGCGCCGAGGGGTTCTCCCTGCTGCCGCGGCTCGGAGTCCGGGAGGCGGCGCTGATCCACCCGTCGTTCACCGAACCGGAGTGGGCGCTGCGGGAGGCGCAGGTGCCGGTCACACAGGTGCTGCTCGACGACCCGTACGTCCTCGACTCGGCGACGGTCCCGGAATCGGCCGACCTGGTCGTGATCGGCAACCCAACCAACCCGACGTCGGTACTGCACCCCGCCGAGGCGATCCTGCGGTTGCGCCGACCGGGCCGGATCGTCGTCGTCGACGAGGCGTTCATGGACGCGGTCCCGGACGAGGGCGAGTCGCTGGCCGGTCGCGCACTGCCCGACGTGCTGGTGCTCCGCAGTCTCACCAAGACGTGGGCGCTGGCGGGACTGCGCTGCGGGTACGCGCTCGGGGCCCCCGAGATCCTCGAACGACTGCAGGTGGGACGGGCGCACTGGCCGGTGGGCAGCCTGCAGGTGGAGGCGATCGCCGCGTGCAGCGAACCGCAGGCCGTCGCCGCCGCCCGCGACCACGCCGTCGTGCTGGGCGAGTGGCGCGAAGACATGGTCCGGCGGCTGACCGGGATCGGCGTTGCCGTGCACCGGCCCGCCGTCGCGCCGTTCCTGCTGCTCCGCCTGCCGGACGGCGAACTGATGCGCAAGCACCTGCGCGAACGGGGCATCGCTGTACGCCGCTGCGACACGTTCCCCGGACTCGGACCGGACCTCCTCCGCGTCGCGGTGCGCCCCGCGGAGCAGACCGCCGTGCTCGTCGACGCGATGAAGGAGATCCTGTGAACCCGGTGCGTCTCACCGACGTGATCGCGACCCTGGACGCGGCCTACCCGCCCGCCCTCGCCGAGTCGTGGGACTCCGTCGGCCTCGTGTGCGGCGACCCCGACGACACGGTGGCGACGGTGACAGTCGCGGTCGATCCGACCGCCGCGGTGGTCGACGAGGCGATCGCCGCCGGTGCCGACCTGCTCCTCGTCCACCACCCGCTGCTGCTCCGCGGAGTCGACACCGTCGGCGCCCACACCCCGAAGGGTGCGCTCGTCCACAAGCTGATCAAGGCCGGCTGCGCCCTGTTCACAGCGCACACCAACGCCGACTCCGCGGACCCCGGCGTCTCCGACGCCCTCGCGGCGGCGCTCGGGCTCACCGTCACCGGGCCGATCGAGCCGCAGCCCACCGAGAACCTCGACAAATGGGTGATCCTCGTCCCCGCCGATGACGCCGACCCGGTCCGCCGCGCACTGTTCGACGCCGGCGCCGGACACATCGGCAACTACCGCGACTGCAGCTGGTCCGTCACCGGTCACGGTCAGTTCCTCCCGACCGACGGCGCGAATCCGGCACTCGGCGAGGTCGGCGCACTCGAACGGGTCGAGGAGAGCCGGGTGGAGGTGATCGCGCCGCGAGCCCTCCGGCCGAAGGTGCTCGCCGCCATGCGCGCCGCCCACCCGTACGAGGAGGTCGCGTTCGACGTGTTCGAGACGGCGACGTTCCCCGGCCCCCGCGGACTCGGACGCGTCGGCGAGCTACCCGAACCGCTGACGCTGCGCGACTTCACCGACCGGGTGGCGGACGCGCTGCCCGCAACCACGTGGGGTGTGCGGGCCGCGGGCGACCCCGAAGCCATGATCCGCACCGTCGCCGTGTGCGGTGGCTCGGGCGACTCGTTCCTCGACGACGTCGCACGTCTCGGCGTGGACGCCTACGTGACCGCCGATCTGCGACACCACCCGGCCGACGAGCACCTGCGCGCCGGAGGTCCGGCCCTGATCGACGTCGCGCACTGGGCGAGCGAGCAACCGTGGTGCGAACAGGCGAAGGGCGTGCTCGACACCGCGTTCGCGCACACATCGGGGTGGCAGGTGCAGGTGTCCGCGGTCCGCACCGATCCGTGGTCGATCAGCGCGCCGCCGTCGTAGCGCCGTCCGGCCGAAACCCGTGATGCGCCGGGGTACGGTTGACACCCAGCAATCTGCCGCAGAAGAACCCTTCACAGAAGACAGCAGGAGTTACCACGCGTGAACGTCGAACCACAGGTGCAGTCCAAGCTTCTCGACCTCGCCGGCGTCGATGCGGAGCTGTCGAGGATCGCCCACCGACGCACCGCGCTCCCGGAGCGTCAGGAAGTCGAGCGGCTCGAGGCGGAGCGCGTCACCCGTAAGGACGCGGCCGTGGCCGTGGAGATCATCCTCGACGACCTCGACCGCGACATCCGCAAACTCGAAGGCGAAGTCGACGCCGTCCGTCAGCGTGAGGACCGCGATCGCAAGCTCCTCGAGAGCGGAACGGTCGGATCGAAGCAGCTCACCGAACTCGAACACGAACTCGGCAGCCTCGTCCGCCGTCAGGGACTGCTCGAGGACGAACTGCTCGAGGTGATGGAACGGCGCGAGGCGTCGCAGTCCGACCACGACCACGCCGGTGCGCAGCTGTCGCAGGTCGAGGAAGACCTCATCGACGCGTCCCGCCGCCGCGACGACGCCGTCGCCGACCTGGACGCCGCGGAGCAGCGCTGCACCCGGGACCGGGCGGCACTCGCCGACCAGTTCCCCGCCGACCTGATCACCGTCTACGAGAAGCAGCGCAGCCAGAACGGCGTCGGCGCGGCGCTGCTGCAGGCGCGGCGCTGCGGAGCGTGCCGCATCGAACTCGACCGCGGCGAGATCTCCCGCATCACCGGCACCGCACCCGACGTCGTGGTGCGCTGCTCCGAGTGCGGCGCGATCCTGGTGCGCACCAAGGAGTCGGGTCTGTGAGCGTCGGTCGCGTCGTCGTCGAGGCCGACGGTGGATCGCGCGGTAATCCCGGACCCGCGGGCTACGGCACCGTGGTGTTCGCCGCCGCCGACGGCGCCGTCCTCGCCGAACGCAAGGAAAGCCTCGGCACCGTCACGAACAACGTCGCCGAATACCGGGGGCTGATCGCCGGGCTCGAGGCCGCCGCCGAACTCGGCGCGTCCGGGGTGGACGTGCGGATGGACTCCAAACTGGTGGTCGAGCAGATGTCCGGGCGCTGGAAGGTCAAACACCCGGACATGATTCCGCTGCAGCGCCGGGCGTCGGAACTCGCCCGGCAGTTCGATTCCGTGACATACACGTGGATTCCGCGGGCCGAGAACGCGCACGCCGACCGCCTCGCCAACGAGGCCATGGACGGTGCCGCCGGTTACGGCGCCGAACCGGAACCCGCCGCCGCGGCGTCGGACAAGCCCACCCCGGCGGCGCCGGGCTGGATGGACACGACCGGCGCCCCGACCCGGATGCTGCTGCTCCGGCACGGGCAGACCGTCCTGTCCGTCGACCGGCGGTACTCGGGTCGCGGGAACCCGGCGCTCACCGAGATCGGGCTGGCCCAGGCGAACGGCGCGGCTTCGCGCTTCGCGGGCAACGACGGCATCGCGGCCGTGGTGTCGTCCCCGCTGGGGCGCGCGCAGCAGACCGCGGCGGCGGCGGCGAAGGTGCTCGGGCTCCCGGTCACCGTGCACGAGGGCCTCACCGAAACCGACTTCGGCGAGTGGGAGGGCCTCACGTTCAGAGAGGCCGCCGACCGCGACCCCGAACTGCACCGCAAATGGTTGTCGGACACGTCGGTGCGACCGCCGGCGGGGGAGAGCTTCGACGAGGTCCGGGAGCGGATAGTGAAGGTCCGAGACGACCTCACCGCCACCTACGGCGGCTCCACGATTCTCGTCGTCACGCATGTGACCCCGATCAAGACCCTGCTGCAACTGGCGCTCGACGCGGGACCGTCGCTGCTGTACCGGCTGCACCTGGATCTGGCGTCGCTGAGCATCGMCGAGTTCTACCCCGACGGCGGCTCGTCCGTCCGCCTGGTCAACGACACCTCCCACCTGTGAGTACTTATTAACCGCCGGCGGTTAATAAGTACTCACAGGCCCAGAGGGCAACAACGGCCGCGAGCAGGGTCAGCGGCGTGGTCACCAGCGCGAGAATCGTGAAGGTCCGCAGATCCGCGGGCGATCCGGCTCGCGCTGAGACCCGCCGCCACAGCATGATCGCCAGCGACCCCACGTAGGTGAGGTTGGGGCCGAGGTTCACCCCGAGCAGCATCGCCAGGACGAGGGCGGTCGGCGGGTGGGGTCCGAGCGCCGCCAGCAGGAGCAGTGTGGCGGGGAGGTTGTTCACCAGATTCGCGGCGACCGCCGCGACGACGGCCATCGTGAGCAGGGCCGCGAACGACGTGTCGGTCGGCAGCCGCGAGCCGATCCAGTCCCCGATCGGGCCGTTCGCGACGCCGGCGACGACGACGCCGAGGACCAGGACGAACGCGCAGAACCACACGTCGACCGAATACAGGATGCGGCCGAAGTCGGTGCGGCCGTCGCGCAGCGCGACGACGCCGAGCACGATCGCCCCCGCCGCCGCCACCCATGCCGGCGCGATTCCCACGAAGCCGGACACCGCGAAACCGACGAGCGTCGCGGCGATGATCGACAGTGCGACGGTCGGTGCGGCTGGATCGCGGGCCGGTTCCGGTTCGGCGTCGGGCCGAACCAGGTCGCGGCGGAAGAACATCCGGAACAGGATCAGTTCGACGACGATCGCCACCGCCCAGGGCAGCGCCATGACGGCGGTGAAATGGAGAAAGGTCAACCCCGTCGCGGAAAAGGCGATCAGGTTCGTCAGGTTGGAGACGGGCAGCAGCGTCGACGCCGTGTTCGACAGGTGAGCCGTGGCATACGAATGGGGGCGCGGATCCATCCGCAGCGAGCGGGCCGTCGCGATCACCGCCGGCGTCAGCAGCACCACCGTCGCGTCGAGACTCAGCACTGCCGTGGTGAGTGCCGCGGCCCCGAACACGAGCGTCAGCAACCGCTTCGGATCTCCGCGGGCCCCGCGCCGCAGCCGGGCCGCGATCCAGGTGAACACACCCATCGCGTCCGCGAGGTGCGCGAGGACGAGGATCGCCGCGAGGAACCCGACGGTCGGGGCCATCTCGGTCACTTCGTCCCGGGCCTGCGCCGGCGTCACCAGACCGGTGGCCAGGACGATGACGGCGGCCGGTGCGGCCGCGACGATCTCGGGTAACCGGCGAGGCCGGACGACCGCGAAGACGAGGACCGCGGCGACGAGCGCCACTGCCAGAACAGTCACCGGCGGGTCACTTCAGGAGCTTGAGGAGGGTGCGCAGGTTCCGCGTGGTGGTGAAGGCCTTGAGTTTGGGAGTGCCGGTGCTCTTGCCGAACTTGCTCTTCAGCGTCATGCCCCGTTCCACCTCCCAGTACAGGACACCGTCTCCGGCCTGCACGCGTTCGACCTCCGGGTCCAGGTCGTCCCGGATCCCCAGCAGGGTGTCCAGGACCTCGGGGTCGGGAGTCACCAGCACGTACGGGTGCCAGCCTTCTCGCTCGGGGTCGAACGGGTAGTCGTCGACGATCTTCCGGATCGTGTCGAGGTCGAGGACGAAAACCCAGGCTTCGTAGTGGAAGTCGGCGCGCAGCGCGGATTCGATCTCGCTCTTCAGCGCGGGGACGTCGTCGCGGTCGGAATCGAACAGCACGTTGCCCGACGCGAGGACGGTCTTCACGTTCTCGAATCCCAGCTCGGCGAAGGTGCTGCGAAGGTCGGCCATCTTGATGTTGATGCCGCCCACGTTGATACCGCGCAGGAGGGCGGCGTATCGGGTCATGCTCAGACCATAGTGCGGCGGCATGACACGTTCGCGCGAACTGTAGGCTGATCGGGCGGACGAGTTGGCCGGGCGACCGCGGCACGGGGAACCAGCACATCAGTGCGCAGGCCCCGAGTCGAGGAAAGTCCGGACTCCACAGAGCAGGGCGGTTGTTAACGGCAACCCGAGGTGACTCGCGGGACAGTGCCACAGAAAACAGACCGCCGACGCCACATCCTCCGGGGTGCGGTGTCGGTCAGGGTGAAACGGTGCGGTAAGAGCGCACCAGCACCCCGGGTGACCGGGGTGGCTAGGTAAACCCCGCCCGGAGCAAGGTTGAAGGCCGCATCGGATCCTCCGGGACCCGGTGCGGCTGCGCAGGTGTTCGAGGGCTGCTCGCCCGAGCCTGCGGGTGAACCGCTCGAGGTACCCGGCGACGGTGTGCCCAGATGGATGGTCGCCACCCGGAGCTTCGGCGCCGGGGACAGGATCCGGCTTACACGCCAACTCGTCCGCCTCGTTCTTGCGTCTGCGGGATCCGCCGCGTGCGGCTGGAGACCAGGTCACGGCCCTGACTGGCGAGTAACAAACAGACCGGTTAGTGTTTTTCCCGCAGCGGCCCGACTGACCCGAATCGGGGTCGATGCCGGGGCCCGTCGTCCACGTCCGTGGGCGATGGGGCCCCTCGCCGACGGTGCCGGAACAGTAGATGTTACTCATGATAGCGGTAACATCTGCTCATGGACTTGCCTCACGACATCGCCGGTTCCGGCCCCACCCTGGTCCTCGTGCACGGGGTGGTGCATCGCAGGCAGGCCTGGAACGTCCTGCTCGACCAACTGACCCCCTATCGCCGGGTGGTCACCGTCGACCTTCCCGGGCACGGCGAATCGGCGGCACTCGAAGACGGCGCGGACACGATGGACCAACTGGTCGAGGAATTGAGCGGGTTCGTCCGCGCGGTGACGCCTGCCGGGGAACGGCCGCACGTTGCAGGGAATTCGCTCGGCGGCTGGCTCTCGCTCGCCCTCGCCGCCCGCGGCGAGGTCGCCTCGGCCACGGCACTCTCACCGGCAGGCTTCTTCGTCAATCACGCCGATCAGGCCCGCACCATCTACACGTTCCGCGCTCTGCGCGGAGTCACCCGGGCGCTGGGCCCGAACACTCCGAAGGCGTTGCGATACAAAGCCGTCCGCTATCCCACACTCGCCGCCTTCTTCGCGCGGCCCAGTCGGGTGCGCTACGAGGACGCCGTGATCGACGCGCAGTCGCTGGCCACGAACGCTCTGGTCGACAAGGGGTTGACGGCCTCGTTCGACCTCCCGCCGGTCGTCGACGCGACGGTACCGGTCACCGTGGCGTGGGGGCGGCGGGACCTGATCCTGCCCGTCTACCAAGCGCGACGGGTGCGCAGAGTGTTCCCGCAGGCGCGGATTCTGATCCTGCCCGGCATCGGGCACGTCCCGATGACCGACGACCCGGACCTGATCAGCACGATCCTGCTCGGCGGCAGCGCCGCGAGTTCCAGCGACTCCCCGAACTGACCGCGCTACCGCGCCTCGGTGACAAATCGGCGCTACCGCGCCTCGGTGACAAATCGGCGCTACCGCGCCTCGGCCACGACGATGGCGCCGAATCCGAAGAGAACGCTTCCGGTGATCCGGTCGAGGACCTTTCGCACCGACGGCTTCTCCAGCGTGGTGCGTGCGCGGGTCAGCAGGATGCTGTACGCGCCGAGCCAGACGATCCCGAGCAGCCCGTGCACCAGCACCAGCAGGGCCAGGCTCGGGGCGGTCGGCCAGCCGGGCGGGACGAGCTGGGGGAGCAGGCCGGTGTAGAACACCGCGATCTTGGGGTTCAGGAGGTTGGTCAGGAATCCGGCGCGCCAACTCGACCCCGAAGACGGCGCCGGCGCCGGCGCCGGCGCGGACGGGGCGGCGTGGGGGCGCGTCCGGCTGCGCCAGAGGGTGGAGACCCCCAGATACACCAGGTACATCCCGCCGACGATCTTCACGACGGTGTACGCCTCCGCGGAGGCGGCGAGCACGGCACCGAGCCCGACGACGGTCAGCGCGCCCCACACCATCAATCCGGCGACCACGCCGAACGTGGCCCGCAGCGCGGCGCTGCGCCCGCCGGACAGTCCGGCGCGGGTCACCACCGCCATGTCCGGACCGGGAATCACGGTCAGAAGCCCGAGGACCGCGAACGCTGTCACCACCACACCGATCATCGGCCCAGTATGTGGGGTGTGGTCAGCGCAGTGAAATCCACACCTGCGACTTGCCGAGCACGGTGTGCCCGTCGAACGTGACTGTCAGGTCGATCCTCGCGGTGCCCGCGGATTCGTCGACCTCCGCGGCCTTCGCGACGACCTCGACCACCGCGCCCCGGTCCGGGCCGACGATCACCGGCTTGGTGAAGCGCGCGCGGTACCCGGTGACCAGTGCCGGATCGCCGAGCCAGTCGACGACGCACTGCGTCGCCAGTCCCAGTGTGAGCATGCCGTGGGCCAGCACACCGGGCAGGCCCACTGCGTCCGCGATGTCGTCCCGGTAGTGAATGGAGTTGAAGTCACCGGAGGCTCCGGCGTAGCGGACCAGGGATTCCCGGGTCACGTGATACCGGGCCTTGGCGACGGTGTCGCCGAGCAGGATTCGTCGCGGGGAGGTCATTCCTCCCCCCTGACGAACAGTGTCGACGTCATCGTGCTCACGTGATCGCCTGTGGCGTCACGGATCTCGATGTCGGCGACGAGCAGGGTGTGCGGGCCGCGCGAGGTCACGTGCGTCACGGTGAGCACGGCGGAGAGTTCGTCGCCCGCGACGACGGGGCGGTGGGACGTGGCGTGCTCGGTGCTGTGCACCATATTGACCGGCTCGATCCCCGACGTCGGATCGGCGACCAGTTGCGCGAGTGCGCGTTCCTGCACGATGACGGGAAACGTGGGCGGGGCAACGAGATCGGCGTGACCGGCGGCGCGGGCACTGTCGACGTCGAACRACGTCGGGTTGGTGGCGAAGACGGCGCGGGCGAATTCCCTGATCTTCTCGCGGCCCACGAGGTAGGGCTCGGTCGGTGGGTAGACACGACCCTCGATCTCCGGATTCACTCCCATCACGTCAGCCTAGAGACGTGAGGTCCGGTGGGCAGGGCGAAGCGTCACGAATGTGTTGCGGGCGTGCGTGCCCTGATGCAGGGAAACCCCCGCCGGATGCGTCCGGCGAGGGTTTCGGGGTATCGACTGATCGACAACCGTCAGACGGGATCGACCATCAGCAGTTGGGCCCAGTAGGTGGCGCCTTCGGCACCGAGGTAGGGAAGTAGCTGATCAAAAATGATCGTCGACATGCTCGCTCCATTCTCTGTTCGGGCACTGCGCACGGGAAGAACGAGCCATCGGCACCGCACTGACCGGCGCCGGAGACCGTATCACCGGACAGGACTCCGAGGGTAACAGTCTGAGCGTGATCCACAACCCCACACGTCCCACCGGTGCCACACTGAGGACATGACTGACGAAGATCACCTCTGGTACTACAACGTCGAGGACGGCACCGTCACGCAGGGGAAGGCGGCGTCGTCGATGACGCGGATGGGCCCGTATCCCGACCGCGCGTCGGCGGAGAAGGCGCTGCAGATCGCTGCGGAGCGGAACAAGGCGGCGGACCGGGCCGACGAGGAGTGGAACAACTAGCGTTACGGAAAGGGTGTGCGCGAGGTGCCGATGAGTCGTTTCGTTGCGCGCGGAATCGATTTCGGCACCGTGCGCACCGAATTCCACCTGCCGGACGGGTATCCGCCCGCCGCGGTCGCGCAGGCGCGGACGGCGTCCGACCGGTTCGCGTCCGGACGGCAGGACCGCACCGATCTGGCGTTCGTCACCATCGATCCGCCCGATTCGATGGATCTCGATCAGGCGTTGCACCTCGAGCGGACAGCCGACGGGTTCGTCCTGCACTACGCGATCGCGGACGTCGGCGCCGTCGTGGAGCCCGGTGGGGTGCTCGACKTGGAGACCCGCAAACGCGGGCAGACGTTCTACCTCCCCGACGGCAAGGTGCCGCTGCATCCCCAGGAACTCTCGGAGGGATCGGCGAGCCTTCTGCCGGGTGAGGACCGCCCGGCGGTGGTGTGGCGGATCGAACTCGACGAGTCGGCCGAGCCGCTGTCGTGCACCGTGTCCCGTGCCACTGTGCGGTCCGTGGCCCGACTCGAATACTCCGGTGTGCAGGCCGATGCGGAGGCGGGGCGACTGCATCCGTCCATTGCGTCGCTGCCCGAGTTCGGCCGGCTCCGCACGGCGGCGGCGGTGGCGCGCGGAGCCATCGAACTCCGGCTCCCCGAGCAGGAGGTGGTGCCGGACGGCGACAGCTGGCGCGTCGACCTCGCGCCCCGCACCGAGGCCGACGACTGGAACGCCGAGGTCTCACTGCTGACCGGAATGTGTGCGGCCGCCATGATGCTCGACGCGAAGATCGGATTGCTCCGCACTCTGCCGCCTGCCGGGCCGGACGCGGTCGGGGCGCTGCGGCGCACAGCGGCGGCACTCGGGGTCGACTGGCCCGAGAGCGTCGGTGTCGGTGAACTCCTGGCGCGGTTGGACCCGAATTCGGCGTCGACGCTGGTGCTGATGACCGAGGCGCCGTCACTGCTGCGGGGCGCCGACTACGCGGCGTTCGACGGCACCCTGCCGGAACTGACGGCGCACGCCGCCATCGGCGCCCCCTACGCGCACGTGACCGCGCCGCTGCGCCGGCTCTCGGACCGGTACTCCACGGAGGTGTGCCTGGCCGTGTCCGCCGGAACGCCGGTGCCGTCCTGGGCGCGGGACGCCCTTGGATCGATGCCCGAGATCATGGGCGGCTCGGATTCCCTCGCGAGCAAGATCGACCGGGCCTGCATCGACCTCACCGAGGCGACCGTGCTCGCCGACCGGGTGGGGGAGACGTTCGACGCGACCGTGCTGCGGTCACGGAACGGCAAACGCACCGCGGACGTGTTCGTCCCGTCGGTGTCCGTGATGGCCAAATGTGTCGGCGACCCCGCCGAGGGCGAGCAGGTGAAGATCAGACTCGTCTCCGCCGACGTCGCGAAGCGGACCGTCGAATTCGGTTATCCCGCATAGCGGGTCAGGTGCGGAACCGGTCCGTCGCCTCGACCAGGTGGTGGACGATGCCTGGTTCCATCGCGGAGTGCCCAGCGTCGTCGACGATCTCGAGCCGGGAACCCGGCCACGCCCGGTGCAGCGCCCACGCGCTGGCCGCCGGGCAGACCACGTCGTAGCGGCCCTGCACGATCACGCCCGGAATGCCATCCAGCGCGGCGGCGTCCCGCAGCAGCTGGCCCTCGTCCAGGAATCCGCGATGGTGGAAGTAGTGGTTCTCGATGCGGGCGAAGGCCAGCGCGAACCTCGGCTGGGACGTCTCCACCACCCGTTCCGGTTTGGGGAGCAGCGAACTCGTCGCGCCCTCCCACGTGGACCACGCGACCGCGGCCCTCGTCGCGACGTCGGCGTCGTCGGAGTGCAGGAGCCGGTGATAGGCCTCGACGAGATCCCCGCCCCGCTCCGGCTCCGGCACCGGCGCCAGGAACTCGTCCCACAGTTCGGGGAACAGGTGTCCGGCACCGCCGTTGTAGTACCAGTCGATCTCGCTGCGGCGGAGCAGGAAGATGCCGCGCAGCACCAGTTCGGTGACCCGGTGGGGGTGCTGCTGGGCATAGGCGAGTGCCAGCGTGGAGCCCCACGACCCGCCGAAGACCTGCCACCGGTCGATGCCGAGATGCTCACGCAGCAGTTCGATGTCGCCGAGGAGGCGGCCGGTGGTGTTGACCGACAGATCGGCCCCGTCGGCGACGTGGGGTGTGGAACGCCCGCACCCGCGCTGGTCGAGCAGCACGATCCGGTACACCCGCGGGTCGAAGAACTGGCGTTGCGCGGGGTCGGTGCCGCCGCCGGGCCCGCCGTGGAGGAACACGACCGGCTTCCCGTCGGGGTTTCCGCTCTGCTCCCAGTACATCTGCTGGCCGTCGCCGACGTCGAGGTGCCCGAACTGATACGGCTCGAGCGGCGGGTACAGGGTGCGCAACTGGCTCACGTCGGCCTCAGAACCCGATCAGGCCGGACGCCAGATCGGGGATCTCCAGCGCGGTGATCGCCTGCTGCCGGATGTCGGGGCAGGCCGCCGTCGTGATGACGTCGATCCGGGCCCGGTCCTGCAGGAAGTCGAGCGCATTGAGGTTGTTCTTCGCGATCCACGTGCCGACCAGGCCGTTCAATCCGGTCTTCCCGATCGTCGGGGTGTAGGTGCGCCAGCTCTGCAACTGACCCTCGAGGTCGGTGCACAGCTGGGCGGCCTGCGCCTCGGTGACGCCACCCGGCACCAGGGCGGTGCCGGGAACCGCGGTGGTGGCCGGCGGCGGGGGCGCGGTGGTGCCGGGTGCGGGGGCGGGGCCCTGTCCGGCGCACCCTGTGACCAGCGCCGCGGCCGCCACCGTCCCGGCCGCGGCTGCGGCCAGGCGGTGACGACGTCCGAAGCCGTGCACGCGTCGCTGTCCCATGAACATCCCCCTCGAGTGTGTGCCGGCCCGGTGAGTCGAGGACGACCTAGAAGCTGTGCTCTTCCGCCGGAAACGTTCCGGTGCGCACTTCGGCCGCGTAGGCGACGGCCGCGTTGCGCAACTCGTCACCGACGTTACCGAAGCGCTTGACGAACTTCGCCGTCTTGCCACTGGTGTAGCCGGCCATGTCCTGCCACACGAGGACCTGGGCGTCGCATTCGGCGCCCGCTCCGATGCCCACGGTGGGGATGGTGAGCTTGCGGGTGACCTGGCCTGCGATCTCGGCGGGCACCATCTCCATGACGACGGAGAACGCGCCGGCCTCCTGCACGGCGATCGCGTCGGCGACCAACTGCTCGGAGGCGTCGCCGCGGCCCTGCACGCGGAATCCGCCGAGCGAGTTGACGCTCTGCGGGGTGAACCCGACGTGGGCCATGACGGGGATGCCCGCGGCGGTGATCGCGGCGATCTGCGGAGCGACGCGCTCGCCGCCCTCGAGCTTGACCGCGTGGGCCAGCCCCTCCTTCATGAACCGGGTCGCGGACGCGAGGGCCTGCTCCGGCGAGCTTTCGTAGCTGCCGAACGGCAGGTCCGCGACCACGAGGGCGTGCGGCGCTCCGCGGACGACGCCGCGAACGAGGGGCAGGAGTTCGTCGATCGTGACCGGGACGGTGGTCTCGTATCCGTAGACGACGTTGGCGGCCGAGTCGCCGACGAGGAGGACCGGGATTCCGGCCTCTTCGAAGATGCGGGCGCTGGAGTAGTCGTAGGCGGTGAGCATCGACCAGCGTTCGCCCTCGGCCTTCATGGCCTGCAGGTGGTGGATCCGGGTCTTGCGCTTGGGAACGTCGTGCGATGGTGCTGATCCGTAGAGCCGATCTTCTGACGTGCTCGCGGACGACTTGCTATCGGACATCGTTGTCCCTTTCTGGCCTCGAGGCCCTTGACGGGTCCCCGGGTGCGGGTGATGACGCCTACAGTCTGCCACCGGCCRGCGGGGGAGCGAAGGGGTCGCGCGGGTGCAATGGGTCACACCTGCGGTCCGGTCTCTGACCTGCGGGAAGGCCCTTCGCCGCGGAACCCCTGGCACGATCGTCCTATGTCGAAGAGTGCTCGGGTACCGGCCGCGTTCGCGGGGTGCATCGCCGTCGTCCTTGTCGTCGCAGGCTGCGCGGGGGGCGGACAGGGCACCGGTGAGGCCGTCGCCGAACCGTCGGCGGCCGAGGCCGCTCCGGCCGGACCGATCCCCGCCGGGCTCGAGGAGTTCTACACGCAGCAGGTGCAGTGGGGCTCGTGCGACGGGTTCAGCACGGACGGGTCCCCGCTCGGGGACACGCTCGAGTGCGCCGAGGTGACGGTGCCCAACGACTACGCGAATCCAGGCGGGGCCACCGCGCAGATCGCCGTCTCCCGCTCGAAGGCGACCGGCGACAAGATCGGATCGCTGCTCGTGAACCCGGGCGGCCCCGGGGCGTCGGGTATCGGGCTGGCATCCGTGGCCGACGGCACCGCCATCGCCGAGCGGTTCGACGTCATCGGTTTCGATCCGCGCGGCGTCGGCGCGTCCACACCGCAGGTGACCTGCATGACCCCGGCGGAAGTGGACGCGAGGCGCAAGGACGACGACGTCGACATGAGCCCCGCCGGAATCGCACGAACCGAGGCCGAGAACCGCGACTACGCGGACAAGTGCGCGCAGCGGACCGGTGTCGACGTCCTCGCCCATGTCGGCACGAACGACGTGGTGCGCGACATGGACGTCATCCGGGCGGTGCTCGGCGACGAGAAGCTGAACTACCTCGGCTATTCGTACGGAACCCGGCTCGGCTCCACGTACGCGGAGACGTTCCCCGGCAACGTGCGCGCGATGGTCCTCGACGGCGCCCTCGACCCGGAGCAGGACCCGACGCAGGAGGTGATCCTGCAGGCCGCCGGATTCCAGTCCGCGTTCGACGCGTTCGCCGCGGAGTGCATGCAGCAGAAGGACTGTCCGCTCGGCACCGACCCGGCGCAGGCGAATGCGAGGTTCCGGGCGCTCGTCGACCCGCTGATCGGCAAGCCCGCCGCGACCACCGACCCGCGCGGACTCAGCTACACCGACGCGATCACCGGCGTCCAGCAGGCGCTGTATTCGCCGAACCTCTGGGGCCCGCTCCGCGGCGGGCTGGAGAGCCTGCAGTCGGGGACGGGTGATTCGCTGCTGATGCTGGCGGACCTGTACGAGGGGCGCGCCGACGACGGCACGTATTCCAACCTCAACGACGCATTCAATTCCATCCGCTGCATGGACGATCCGCCCGTCACCGACCGCGCGGTTGTCGGGGAGGCGGACGTGCGGTACCGCCAGGCGGCGCCGTTCCTCGACGACGGTCGCGGCACCGGCAACGCTCCACTGGACGTGTGCGCGTTCTGGCCTGCGCCGAACACGGGCGCGCCGCACACCGTGTCCGCGCCGGGGATCCCGCCGGTCGTCGTCGTGTCGACGACCGAGGATCCGGCGACGCCGTACCAGGCGGGTGTGGATCTGGCGAAGCAGATGAACGGCTCGCTCGTCTCGTACCGGGGCACCCAGCACACCGTCGTCCTCGACGGCGAGGCGTGCGTCGACGACGCCGTCACGGACTATCTCGTCGACCTCGCAGCGCCGCCCGCCGAACTGATGTGCTGACCGGTGCCTGTGACGGGATCGCCCGAGGTGCCCGCACGCTGGCCCGATGCGGAATCCGGAACAGCCGAATCAACGAAGTAACACAGATTTAACGAACTTTGCTTACTCTCGCGGACATGGATCGCCAAAAGGAATTCGTGCTTCGCACCCTCGAAGAGCGCGACATTCGGTTCGTCCGATTGTGGTTCACGGACGTTCTCGGATACCTGAAATCGGTGGCGATCGCCCCCGCGGAACTGGAAGGTGCCTTCGAGGAAGGCATCGGCTTCGACGGATCCGCGATCGAGGGCTTCTCCCGGGTGTCCGAGGCGGACACGGTCGCGAAGCCGGACGCCTCCACCTTCCAGGTGCTGCCGTGGAGTTCGAGCAAGGGGCATCAGCATTCCGCCCGCATGTTCTGCGACATCGCCATGCCGGACGGTTCGCCGTCCTGGGCGGATTCGCGGCACGTGCTGCGCCGCCAGCTGAACAAGGCCAGCGATCTGGGCTTCAGCTGCTACGTGCACCCCGAGATCGAGTTCTTCCTCCTCGAGAACGGGCCGATCGACGGCACCCCGCCGAAGCCCGCCGACTCCGGCGGCTACTTCGACCAGGCCGTGCACGACTCCGCGCCCAACTTCCGCCGCCACGCCATCGACGCGCTCGAGTCGATGGGCATCTCCGTCGAGTTCAGCCACCACGAGGCGGCTCCCGGCCAGCAGGAGATCGACCTGCGGTACGCGGACGCCCTGTCGATGGCCGACAACGTGATGACGTTCCGGTACGTCGTCAAGGAGGTCGCGATCGCCGAGGGCGTGCGCGCCACCTTCATGCCCAAGCCGTTCAGCGATCAGGCCGGCTCGGCGATGCACACCCACATGAGCCTGTTCGAGGGCGACACCAACGCCTTCCACAACCCGGACGACCCGATGCAGCTGTCGGAGACCGGTAAGGCGTTCATCGCCGGCATCCTCGAGCACGCCAACGAGATCAGCGCCGTCACCAACCAGTGGGTGAACTCCTACAAGCGCCTGATCCACGGCGGCGAGGCCCCGACCGCGGCGTCCTGGGGTCCGTCCAACCGGTCGGCGCTGGTCCGCGTCCCGATGTACACGCCGAACAAGGCGTCGTCGCGTCGTGTCGAGATCCGCAGCCCAGATTCGGCCTGCAACCCGTACCTGACGTTCGCGGTACTCCTCGCCGCGGGTCTGCGCGGAATCGAGAAGGGCTACGAACTGCCCCCCGAGGCCGAGGACGACGTGTGGGCGCTGACGTCGGCCGAGCGCCGCGCCATGGGCTACCGGGAGCTGCCCGGCAACCTCGACGGCGCACTGCGCGAGATGGAGAAGTCGGAGCTGGTGGCCGAAGCCCTCGGCGAGCACGTGTTCGACTTCTTCCTGCGCAACAAGCGGCGTGAGTGGGAGGAGTACCGGAGCCACGTGACGCCGTTCGAACTCAAGACGTATCTGGGGTTGTGAGCAAGAGCATGGTGAAGCCTCCGGCAGCGCGTTCTGCCGTTCCCGGTCCGGGTCGTCTGGGTCTCGTCGAGCCGACCGCTCCGTCCGAACTCCGCGAGCTGGGCTGGGTCGGTGAGGACAGCATCGAACTGCTGTGGTCGCTGTCGCGGGCCGCGAACGCCGACCTCGCCCTCCGCACCCTGGTGCGCCTGAGGGACGGGCTCGGTGAGAGCTGGGCCGAACTCGATACGGCACTGCGTACCGACAAGGGCCTGCGCGGCCGATTGTTCGGGTTGTTCGGTGCGTCCAGCGCGTTCGGTGACCACTTGGTCGCGGATCCCGCGTCCTGGAAGATCCTCGCCGGCGACGTCCGCCTGCCGTCGAAGGACGAGGCGACCGCCACGATGATGGCCGCGGTCGGCGCCGAACCCGAGGAGGGCGCCCACCCGGACGCCCGCCTGTACCGGGCGAAGGTCACCGGACCCGATGCCATCGCGGCACTGCGCAAGACGTACCGCGACGAACTGATGCTGCTCGCCGCCGTCGACCTCGCGGCGACCGTCGAGAACGAACCGGTACTGCCGTACCAGACCGTCGGGCATCAGCTGTCCGATCTGGCCGATGCGGCGCTCGACGCCGCCCTCGCGGTGGCCGTCGCAGCCGTGTGCCCGGACGCCCCGTGCCCCGTGCGGCTGGCCGTCATCGCCATGGGCAAGTGCGGTGCCCGCGAACTCAATTACGTCAGCGACGTCGACGTGGTCTTCGTCGCCGAACCCGCCGACTCGATCGCCAGCCGCATCGCGGGCGAGATGATGCGCATCGGGTCCTCGGCGTTCTTCGACGTGGACGCGGCGCTGCGGCCGGAGGGCAAGCGCGGGGAACTCGTCCGCACCCTCGAATCCCACGTCGCGTACTACAAGCGCTGGGCCAAGACCTGGGAGTTCCAGGCCCTGCTCAAGGCCCGCCCGATGATCGGTGACGTCGCGCTCGGGCAGCAGTATTTCGACGCCCTCAACCCGATGGTGTGGACCGCGTCGGAGCGCGAGGACTTCGTTCCCGAGGTGCAGGCGATGCGCCGCCGGGTGGAGGAGATGGTTCCCCCGGAACTGCGCGAGCGGGAACTGAAACTGGGTCGCGGCAGCCTGCGCGACGTCGAGTTCGCGGTCCAGCTTCTGCAGCTCGTACACGGGCGCGCCGACGAGGCGTTGCACGTCCAGAGCACCATCGACGCGCTCACCGCACTCGCCGCCCGCGGCTATGTGGGCCGCGACGACGCCGCGAACCTGGCGGCGTCCTACGAGTTCCTGCGGTTGCTCGAGCACCGGCTGCAGTTGCAGAAGCTGCGCCGCACGCACACCCTGCCGCCCGCCGAGGACGAGGAAGCGCTGCGCTGGCTGGCCCGGGCCGCGCACATGCGACCCGACGGCAGCAAGGACGCGCTCGGCGTCCTCAACGCGGAGATCAAACGCAACGCGCACCGGGTGCGGCGCCTGCACGCCAAACT
The DNA here is from genome assembly GCF_056402215.1 of Rhodococcus sp. P4_B6. Lineage (NCBI taxonomy): Bacteria > Bacillati > Actinomycetota > Actinomycetes > Mycobacteriales > Nocardiaceae > Rhodococcus > Rhodococcus sp. P4_B6. The sequence goes on from NZ_JBFUHV010000030.1 coordinate 25,407, forward strand.
GTTCTACCGGCCGCTGCTCGAATCGGTGGCGCGCATCGACAAGGAAGCGCTGCGGCTGAGCCCGGACGCGGCCATCCGCCAGCTGGCGGCGCTGGGTTACACGGCCCCGGAGAACGCGCTCGGCCACCTCACCGCACTCACCAGCGGTGCGTCCCGCAAGGGCCGCATCCAGGCGCTGCTGCTGCCGACTCTGCTCGAATCGCTCGCCGACACACCGGATCCCGATGCGGGCCTGCTCGCGTACCGGCGGCTGTCGGACGCGATGACCGATCAGACCTGGTTCCTCCGGTTGCTGCGCGACGAGGCCTCGGTCGCCGAGCGGCTGATGACGGTGCTGGGATCCTCGGCCTACGTTCCCGACCTGCTGATCAAAGCACCGGACGTGGTGCGGCTGTTCGCCGATTCACCGGCCGGCCCACGGCTGCTGGAGTCGAAGCCGGAGGACGTCGCCCGCGGCATCCTGACGGCGTCGGCACGACACGACGATCCGGCCCGCGCGATCGCGGCGGCGCGCTCCCTGCGCCGCTACGAACTGGCCCGCATCGCCTCCGCGGACATCCTCGGCATGCTCGACGTGCCGGGCGTGTGCCAGGCGTTGTCGTCCGTGTGGGCGGCCGTGCTCAACGCCGCCCTCGCCGCCGTCATCAAGGCGAGCGAGAAGGAGCTCGGCACGCCCGCTCCCGCGACGTTCACCGTGATCGGTATGGGCCGGCTCGGCGGCGGTGAACTCGGCTACGGTTCGGACGCGGACGTCCTGTTCGTGTGCGAGCCGCGCGAGGGGATCGACGAGACCGTCGCCGTCAAGTGGGCCAACAGCATCGGCGACAAGGTGCGGACCCTGCTCGGCGCGCCGAGCACCGATCCGCCGCTCGAGGTGGACACGGGCCTGCGGCCGGAGGGGCGCAGCGGCCCGATGGTGCGCACGCTGGCGTCCTACGAGGCCTACTACGCGCAGTGGGCACAGGCGTGGGAGATCCAGGCGCTGCTGCGCGCCCATCACGTGGCCGGCGACGCCGACCTGGGTCTGCGCTTCCTGCACATGATCGACAAGACCCGCTACCCCGAGGGCGGGGTGTCGGAGCAGGCGGTCCGCGAGATCCGGCGCATCAAGGCGCGCGTCGACTCCGAGCGGCTGCCGCGCGGCGCCGACCCCGCGACCCACACCAAGCTCGGGCGCGGCGGGCTCGCCGACATCGAGTGGACCGTGCAGCTGATCCAGCTGCGGCACGCCCACGAGATCGAGTCGCTGCACAACACGTCGACCCTCGAGACACTCGACGCGATCGGTGCCGCCGAGTTGCTCAGCGAGTCTGACGTCGAACTGCTGCGCGACGCGTGGATCACGGCGACGAAGGCACGCAACTGCCTCGTCCTCGTCCGCGGCAAGGCCACCGATCAGCTGCCCGGGTCGGGACGCGTCCTGTCCGCGGTCGCGCAGATCGCCGGCTGGGGCGGCGGCGACGCCGGCGAGTTCCTCGACAACTACCTGCGGGTGACCCGGCGGGCCAAGGCCGTGGTGGAGAGAGTCTTCGGGGAGTGATCGCCACCTGGGGGGTGCGAGCACTGATCGCCCTCGGGTGGCTCGCGGTGCTCGTCGGCGTGTTCGGTGTGGTGCTGCGATTCCTCGACGTCCAGAATCAGCGTCTGCTCGTGCTGGCGTCCGCGGCGCCCTACCTGATGGCGGCCGCCGCGGTCGGGGTTCTGCTGCTGGGAATCACCCGGCACTGGATCGGGTTCGGGGTCGCGCTGACCGTGGCCGCGGTGGCCACCCTGTCGCAGGGCCCGCTGTACGTGGCGAATTCGGCGCCGGCGTCCGGGCCGGAGCTGACCGTGATGCAGGCCAACATCTGGCTCGGCAACGCGGACGCCGACTCCCTCGTCCGGCAGATCCGGGACCGCGACGTCGACGTGCTCACCGTCGACGAACTCACGCCGGAGGCCGTCGACCGGCTGGGGGCCGCGGGCCTCGAATCGACCCTGCCGTACTCGTTCCTCATGCCCGGCGGCGGCGGTGAGGGAACCGGGATCTGGAGCCGGTACCCACTGACCGACAAGGTCCACCACTCGGAGTTCGTGCTGTCCGCGCTGTCGGCCAGGGTGGAACTCCCGGACGGCGCGAGCACGGCACTGTACGCGTTCCACCCGGTCCCGCCGTGGCCGTCGGATCCGTCGCTGTGGTCACGCGAAATGGACCGCATCAAAGCCATTCTCGACGCCGTCCCCGCCGACTCGGGACCCGTGATCGTCAGTGGCGACTTCAACTCCACCCGCGACCACGTGAAGTACCGCAACCTGGTGACCGGACGCTACCGTGATGCCGCCGACCAGGTCGGTGCCGGAATTCAGAACACGTATCCCGCCGACCGGCAGCCGTTTCCGCCGATGATCGCGATCGATCACATCGTCACGAGCGGGGCGCAGGCGCAGTCCGTGGAATCGGTGGTGCTGACGGGCTCGGATCACCGGGGCCTCGTCGCCAGGATCACCCTCGGCGGCTGACCGTCACGGGAGCGTGACGAATCCCTTCTGCACCAGCCAGTCCCGGGCCACGTCGGCCGGTTCCTCGCCCTCCACGTCGACCCGCCGGTTCAGTTCGGTGATCTCCTCGTTGGTCAGGGCCGCAGAGATCGGGGCCATCACCTCCGCCACCTGCGGGTGCTCCTCGGCGAAATCCTTGCGCATCGTGATCGCCGGGTTGTACTTCGGGAAGAACTGGCGATCGTCTTCCAGCAGCACCAGATCGAGCGCGATGATGCGGCCGTCCGTCGTGAACACCTCACCGAACTTGCACTGGGTTCCGTCCGCGGTGGCCTGATAGATGATGCCGGTCTGCAGGATCTGGCGGTTCGCGCGAGCCGGATCGAAGCCGTACTTGGCGGCCATGCCCGGGAATCCGTCCTGGCGGACGTTGAACTCGGTCTCCACGCACGTCGTCGCCGCGGCGGGGTCGCGGTTGACCAGGTCCGCGTACTCCGACAGCGTGGTGATCCCGGTCTCCTCGGCGGTCTGCCTGCTCATCGCGAGCGCGTACGTGTTGTTCATCGGGGCGGGATCCACCCACACCATGCCGTTGCGTTCGAGGTCCTCGTCGCGGACGGCCTCGAACTGCGCGGTCGGGTCGGGAATCGGAATCTCGTTGCCGAGGTAGTTGATCCACCCGGTGCCGGTGTACTCGTAGGTGACGTCGATCTGACCGTCCAGCTGGGCGTCCCGCGTGCTGTTGGACCCCTGGATGTTGGTGAGGTCGCGCACGTCGGCGCCTGCGGCGCTGAGCGCGAATTCGATGATGTACCCGAGGGTGACCTGCTCGGTGAAGTCCTTGGACCCGACGGTGATCGGGACGCCCTCGAGTTCGGGCACGGGCTGGATGCTGCCCGGCTCCACCGACAGCGGCAGGGCGCCTCCGGATTCGAGACCGCAGGACACTGCGAGGACCCCGCAGAACGTCACGGCCGTCGCGGCGATCGCCTTCCGCAGGAGGTTCATCAGCGCAGCCCCTTCGGGCCGAGGAACTCCTCGGCCAGGGCGCCGCACCAGTCGACGAGCAGCGCCAGCGCGACCGCGAGCACGGCTCCCACGACCAGAGTCACGTTGTCGCGCAGCTTGTATCCGGTGTCGATGAGGATGCCGAGACCGCCGGCGCTGACGAGGAAACTGAGCGTCGCGGTGCCCACCGCGAGGACCAGCGACGTGCGCAGTCCGGCGAGGATGTACGGGACGGCGAGCGGGAACTCGACCTTGCGCAGCACGAGACCGGCCGTCATGCCCTGTCCCCGCCCGGCGTCGATGACCGCGGGATTGACCTCCTGCAGACCGAGGATCGTGTTCCGCAGCACGGGCAGGAGGGAGTAGAACGCGATGGGGAGCACCCCGATCCAGAATCCGGTGGTCCCCGTCGCGAGGAACAGCAGCACGAGCAGTCCGATGGCAGGCGCGGCCTGCCCGATGTTGGCGATGCCGATGAAGACCGGTGCCAGCTTGGTGAACCCGGGCCGGGTGAGCAGGATCCCGAGCGGGACGGCGACGATGACGACGATCACCACCACGACCACGGTGATCAGCACGTGCTGCCACGTCAGGGTCGCGATGTTCGCGGCGTTGAGACTGCCCTTCTGCGTGGCGGTCAGGTCTCGGCTGAACGCCCAGCCGAGGACACCCACCACCAGGAACAGGACGAGGATCGGCTGGACCAGCAGGCGGGCCCGCTCCGATCGCCGGGCGGCCGGAGCGGTGGGCTTCGTGGTGACGGCGGCCGTCATGACGGTGTCCCGCGCTCACTCGCCCCGTCCTGCTGCGGCTCGGCGTCCTCGTCGTCGTGCGCGTGTTCTTCACGCATCGCGGACAGGTGTGCCACCAGCGTGTCGATCGTGATCAGGCCGCGGTACTCGCCGTGCAGGCCGGTGACGATCGTCGACGCGCTGCTCTCCGCCAGCAGTGCCTCGAGGGCGTCCTGCAGTGTCGACTGGGTGGACATCACCTCGTCGATCGGGTCGCCGAGGTCGTGCAGCGAGGTGGCGGTGGCCAGATGGTGCAGCGACACCCAGCGGATCGGCCGGTCCCGCGCGTCCAGGACGATGCCCCACTTGATCYTGCGGGGGGAGATCGCCGCCCGCAGATCGTCCACCGAGCCGTCCTCGTACGCGGTCGGGCAATCGAGGAGTTCGACCTCCGCCACCCGGGTGAGCGTCAGCTGCTTCAGCGATGCGTCGGCGCCGATGAACCCGGCGACCATGTCGTTGGCGGGATGCGCGAGGATGGCCTCCGGCGTGTCGTACTGCATGATGTGCGACTGGTTGCCCAGCACCGCGATGCGATCGCCCAGCTTGACCGCCTCGTTGAAATCGTGCGTCACGAACACGATCGTCTTGCCGAGATCGGACTGCAGTCTCATCAACTCGTCCTGCAGTAGTGCGCGGGTGATCGGGTCGACCGCGCCGAACGGCTCGTCCATCAGCAGCACCGGGGGATCGGCGGCCAGTGCCCGCGCCACCCCCACCCGCTGCTGCTGACCGCCCGACAACTGGCGGGGGTAGCGTTCCCGGTAGAGGCCGGGTTCCAGTCCGACGAGGTCGAGCATCTCGTCGGTGCGGTCGGCGATCTTCTTCTTGTCCCAGCCGATCAGCCCGGGGACGGTGCCGACGTTCTTGGCGATGGTCAGGTGCGGGAACAGCCCGGCCTGCTGAATCGAGTAGCCGATGCCGCGCCGCAGCTTGTCGGGGTCGATGGACAGGGCGTCCTTGCCGCCGATCGTGATCTTCCCCGACGTCGGTTCGATGAGCCGGTTGATCATCCGCATCGTGGTGGTCTTCCCGCAGCCGGACGGGCCGACGAGGACCACGATCTCCCCGGCCGGGATGCGCATCGACACGTTGTCGACCRCCGCCTTCTCCTGGCCGGGATAGCTCTTGACGACGTCTTCGAGGACGATGTCCACGCCCGAGACCGTGCTGCCGTTGGTGTGAGGTGTATCGAGATCAGTCACGGATCCCCCTGGAGGTGGTGAGTCGGCCGACGACGGCGAGGACGCCGTCGAGTACGAGGGCGAGGATCACGATGAGCACGGTCCCCGTGAGGGCCTGCGGTATCGCTGTCGGGCTGCCGACGCGGGACAGTCCCGAGAAGATCAGGTTGCCGAGCCCGGGGCCCTTGGCGTAGGCGGCGATCGCGAGGATGCCCATCAGCATCTGCGTGCTCACCCGCATGCCCGTCAGGATCGACGGCCACGCGAGGGGGAGTTCGATCCTGCTCAGCACGGTCGTGCGGCTCATCCCCACACCGCGGGCGGCGTCGGTGACGGCGGGGTCGACGGACGCGAGTCCGAGGATGGTGTTCCGGATGATCGGCAGCAGCGCGTACAACACCAGGGCGGTCACGGTGGGGGCCACACCGAGCCCGAGGATCGGGATGAGCAGGCCGAGCAGGGCGAACGACGGGATGGTGAGGATCGTGCCGGCCAGGGCGGTCGCGATCGCGGAGCCGGCGGGGCTCCGGTACACCAGGATCCCGATCGCCACCGCGACGATCGTGGCGATGACCACCGACTGCACGACGGCACTGACGTGCAGGAGCGAGTCTGTGAGGAGTTGCTGTTTCCTGGCGGAGACGAAGTCCCACAGTTGCTGCATGTCCAACCGCGCACACCTTTCTCCAGATGTGAAAACAGACCTCGGTCCTTCACAGTGCTATGTACCCGGACATCGCGCAGGTGAATCGGGAAACTCCCGTCAGGTCGTGGGGATCATGAACAGCAGGGTGCACACGCCGATCGAGATCGCGAACAGCACGACCATGACGGTGTAGCCCAGGTTCCGCCGCCGGGCAGGGATCGCCGGGTCCATCCACCACCCGAACGCCTTGAACGCCGCGGGAACCGCCCACCACCCGAGGATCTGGGTGGTGACCAGGTTCCCGATGAACAGGGCGACCGCGATCGGCACACCGTGCGCCTCGATGAACGGCGCGCTGAAGAAATGACCCCAGATCACGACCAGCGGGTACAGCACCAGCAGCGCCAGCAGGTTGCTGCGGGCGACGGGCACCGGGGGCGGTTCGTCGCCGCCCGTGCCGCGGAACCAGAAGTCGAAACCGTAGCTCGCTTTGCGGATCCGGAGATTCCTGTTGAACTTCTCACCCTCCTCGAGGAGGGCGGCCCGCTCCGGTGAATCCATCCACGACCCCAGGTTGTCCTCGGTGTCGAAGCTGAGCACGATCGTCCAGTCCTCGGTGATTCCCTGCACCGGCCTCTCGACCTTGTGCCCCCGGAAGCCGCGGAACCCTGCCTCGGCGGCGGAGATCTTCCGCTGCCAGTCCATGAACGCCGACTCGTCCGCGGGGTCGACGTGACAGGAGATGACCACCGACGTCGCGGACTGCTCCCGGGTCTGCTCACCGGTGAGCAGGTGGACGTCCTCGTTGCCGATGAAGGCGTGCTTGATCTCCGCCACCAGTTCCGTCCGCAGGTCGCTGTCGAGCCACGCCCGGGCGTCGTCGAGGGTGGTGAACCGCAGCACGTCCACCCAGTCGTCCTGCACGGGCGGCGACGGCGGCACGATGTCCTGATCGATGAAACCGGGAACCGTCGCGAGGGCGTCCGCCGCGCGTTTCTGCCACTGCGAATATTCGGCGTAGCGGGCGTCGTCGATCCGGCGTTGAAAGATCACCGACACCGGGGATGCGGCTGGGCCGTGCTGGCTCGGGTGCGGCACGTGAGATCACCTCCGGTCGGTTCGTGGTGCGGGCGCCTCGGCGGGGGAACTGTCGGACTGCCGGGCGGATGTGGTGAGCAGGAGCAGAATTCCGGCGCCGGCGCCGAGAGCGAGGTAGAGCCAGCCGAGCGGTGCCTGACTGTTCTCCGGCAGCACGCCCGCGACGGCCATCGCCGCGCTGACGACGAGATAGCAGGCGGCGGTGACGACACCGCCGATCAGCCCGAGATTGCGGGTGAACAGCCCGAGAGCCAGCCCGTACATCTGTGGGCAGAGCACGCCGCATCCGGCGAGTGCGAGGCAGGCGCCGATCGTGATGGCCGGTGCGGTGACGACGGACATCCCGGCCGTGACGGCCAGTACCAGCGCGCCGAGCACGAACACCCACCAGGCGCCGAAAGCGAGGCGGCGGGTGCCGACCCGGACGGCGAGTGCGCTGCAGGCGAGTTCGCCGAGAAGGTTGGCGCCGCCCACGACGAGCGCCACCGCGCCGTACGCGGCGGGGGAGAAGCCGAGGATCTCCTGGTACAGGAAGGGCGCGACGACGCCGAACACCATCTGGGCGGACGCCATCAGTCCGAACACGAGCACGAAGCCCACGAAGAGGCGGTGGCGCAGCGCGGCCCGCAGCACCCGCGCCGCCGCCGTCGCATCGACCGGTGATCGCGATTCCTTCGGAAGCGTCTCCGGCAGTCCCGCGAAGACGAGGGGAACGGCGAGCGCAGCCAGAAGCGCGATCAGCCCGAACACCAGGCGCCACGACATGAACTGCACGAGCACACCGCCCACGGCGGGCGCGAGGACGGGGGCCAGCCCCCACGCGGCCCCGAGGAGACCGGACACGGATGTGAGCCGGGCGCCGCGGTAGCAGTCGGCGGCGATCGCATACGCGAGGACGAGGCACGCACACCCGCCGATACCCTGCACGAATCGCAGCCCGAGCAGGACCGTGATGTTCTGCACGAGTGCGCATCCCACACTGGTGACGACGAGGATCGTCAGGCAGGTCAGCAGAGTTCGTTTGCGGCCCACAGCATCCGCGATCAGTCCGACCGGGATGAACGCCAGACTCATGCCCAGCATGTACGCCGTCACCGTGTTCTGCACGACGGCCGCGGACGAGTCCAGATCGAGCACCATTCGCGGCAGCGCCGGGGTGTAGATGTCCAGCGGGATCTGGCTGAGCGGAATCACCAGCAGCAGGATGACCACGACACGGCGCGGCACCGGGACGCCGGTCGGCGTCGTGGGCACTGACATCCCGCACCACCTGCTTCTCGACCCATGGGGGATGGAGAACGGAGCAAGTTTCCCGAAAGTCTTCACGTGAACATGCCGCAACGGTCCGTGCGGTCGGTTCCCTGGATCATACGACTGCGCACTGCCGCGCCGTGCCGGTTCCGGGTGCGCCCGCAGCGGGGGAGCCCGCGACGCACAACGAGCCCACCCATGTCACCGGCTGGAATCAGCAGGCGCCACGGATGGGCTCGTCAGGAAGTGCCGGCCCGCATGTCGGCGGGCATCACGACTTACACGTCGTAGTACAGCTGGAACTCGTAGGGGTGCGGACGCAGGTTGACCGGAGCGATCTCCTGCTCACGCTTGAGCGAGATCCACGTCTCGATCAGGTCGGAGGTGAACACGCCGCCCTCGGTGAGGTAGTCGTGGTCGGCCTCGAGGCGGTCGATGACAGCCGACAGGCTGGTGGGGGCCTGCGGGATGTTGCGGGCCTCCTCCGGCGGGAGCTCGTAGAGGTCCTTGTCGACGGGAGCCTGCGGCTCGATCTTGTTCTTGATGCCGTCCAGGCCGGCCATCATCTGCGCCGCGAAGTTCAGGTAGGGGTTACCCGAGGAGTCGGGGGCGCGGAACTCGAGGCGCTTGGCCTTCGGGTTGTTGCCGGTGATCGGGATACGCACGGCCGCCGAGCGGTTGCGCTGGCTGTACACCAGGTTGATGGGGGCTTCGTAGCCCGGCACCAGGCGGTGGTACGAGTTGATCGTCGGGTTGGTGAAGGCCAGCAGCGACGGAGCGTGGTGCAGGATGCCGCCGATGTAGTGACGCGCCATGTCGGACAGGCCCGCGTAGCCGGCCTCGTCGTGGAACAGCGGCTTGCCGTCCTTCCACAGCGACTGGTGGACGTGCATGCCCGAACCGTTGTCGCCGAACAGCGGCTTCGGCATGAAGGTGGCCGACTTGCCGTGCTGCCAGGCAGTGTTCTTCACGATGTACTTGAACAGCTGCAGGTCGTCAGCGGCTGCGAGCAGCGTGTTGAACTTGTAGTTGATCTCCTGCTGGCCGCCGGTGCCCACCTCGTGGTGGCCGCGCTCGAGCTCGAAGCCCGCGTTCTGCAGGTTGGTGGAGATCTCGTCGCGCAGGTCGACGTAGTGGTCGTACGGAGCGACGGGGAAGTAACCGCCCTTGGGGCGGACCTTGTAGCCCAGGTTGGGGCTGCCGTCGGCGTTCACGTCGTTGCCGGTGTTCCAGGAACCCGAGATGGAGTCGAGTTCGTAGAACGCGCCGTTGATGCCGGAGTCGTAGCGGACCGAGTCGAAGATGTAGAACTCGGCCTCGGCGCCGAAGAAGGCGGTGTCGGCGATGCCGGTCGACTTCAGGTATTCCTCGGCCTTGCGCGCGACGTTACGCGGGTCGCGGCTGTAGGACTCGCGCGTGAACGGGTCGTGCACGAAGAAGTTGATGTTCAGCGTCTTGGCGGCGCGGAAGGGGTCGATCTGGGCGGTGGCGACGTCGGGGAGGAGCATCATGTCGGACTCGTGGATCGACTGGAAGCCGCGGACGGACGAACCGTCGAACGCGAGGCCGTCCTCGAACACGTCCTGGTTGAACGCGGACGCGGGGATCGAGAAGTGCTGCTGCACACCCGGCAGGTCGCTGAACCGGATGTCGACGTACTCGACGTTCTCGTCCTTGATGAACTTGATGACCTCTTCGGCCGTGGTGAACGCCACGCTTGTGCTCCTTAAGTCGCTTCAGCCAAGTGGATATTGGCGAAATTCGTCGAGCCAGACGGTATGGACTTGGTGTTGCCCGCCGGTCAACCTTTTGTTTCGCCCGTGTTACACGTCGAATCTTCCTGGGCTTTTACACCCGCTGTGACTGCGCACACAGCCCCAAGCTCCGGTGTGAGGTCCTCGGAGAGACGACGCCTATCCTGGACAGCATGGCACGTATCACCGGTTCTTGGCTCTCCGGACCTTCGGCTGCACTGCCGGACGGCGCCGACGAGACGACGCAGTCCTTCCGGGGCGAGCGCCTCGGGTTGCAGGCGGAGGGACCCGGTTCACTCGCGAGCACGGGACGCCGTCTCGCCGCGCTGATGATCGACTGGGTGTCGTCGGCCGGCGTCGCGGCTCTGATCATCGGCGACAACTTCTTCGACGGCCCGTTCTCCACGATCACACTGCTCGTCTGGTTCGTCGTCGGTGTCACCACGGTGACGCTGTTCTCCTTCACCCCGGGGCAGTTGTTCCTCGGCATGCAGGTGGCGCGCGTGGACGGACCCGCCCGCGTCGGCTTCGTGCGGGCCCTGGTGCGTCAGGCGCTGCTCGTGTTCGTCGTGCCCGGCACCATCACGGACGTCGACGGTCGCGGCATGCAGGACCGCGCCACCGGCACCGCGCTGATCCGCACGCGCTGACCCCCGAACGTCTTCCGCCCGATGTCGGATTCGACATCGGGCGGAGTAGGTGTGACGCGGACCAGGTGGAAGGCGACCGGCTTCTAGCGGCGACGGATGGTGCGCTGCACGCCGCGCATCTTCGCGCCGCCGGGCATCGGACCCTTGGGCAGTGCCGCGCCGCCACCGCGGCTGCTGAGCGCGGCGAGCCGCGACTCGATGGCGTCCATCCGCTTGGTGTCGATGTTCTTGGGAAGCTTGTTCAGGTGCTTCTGCAGCTGCGACAGCGGGACCTGGCCCTCGTCGTTGCCGATGACGATGTCGTAGATCGGGGTGTCGCCGACGAGGCGCGCCGTCTTCTTCTTCTCCTGGGCGAGGAGCGACTTCACGCGCTGCGGCGAGCCCTCGGCGACCAGGATGACGCCGGGGCGTCCGATCACGCGGTGCACGGCGTCGAGTTGGGTGGTGCCCGCGACCGCGCTGGTCACGCGCCAGGAGCCCTGCATGTTGTCGAGCGCCCACGCGGCCGCACCGGCCTGGCCCTCGGCCTTGCCGTACACCGTCTTCTGCACGCGCCGGCCGAAGATGATGAACGCACCGAGGACGCCGAGGAGGAGGCCGATCGGGAGGAGGAACCACTGCAGGCCCCAGATCAGACCGACGAGGAAGAACACCACCGCGAGTCCGACGAGTGTGCCGAGCATGAGCGGCAACAGCAGCTTGTCTTCCTTGCGCTGCATCTGGAACGCCTGCCAGAGCTGGGTTCTGCGTTCCTTCGACGCCTGCCTGCGGGCTGCCTTGGCGGCTGCCTTTGCTTCTTTACTGGGTTTGCCCGCTTTACCGGTTTTACTGCCGTTCGCCATGCTCTTCAGGATACGTCCCTGGCCGTGCGCGGTGATGACCCGTCCGGTGTCGATCACCGCGCACCCGCCGTGGTCAGCGGGCGAGGCGCGCCATGAGGGAACTGGCCTCCTGCGAGGCGTCACCGCTTTCGGTGAGATGCGCCTGTCCAGCAGGCAATTCGCGCCCGTGGTGGGCCATCGCCTGCGCGTAGAGGCGGCCGGCGCGGTACGACGAGCGGACGAGCGGTCCGGCCATGACGCCGGCGAACCCGATCTCCTCGGCGGCCTTGGAGTGCTCGACGAACTCTTCGGGCTTGACCCACCGCTCGACGGGGTGGTGGCGGGGGGAGGGGCGCAGGTACTGGGTGATGGTGATGATGTCGCAGCCCGCGTCGTGCAGGTCGTGCAGCGCCTGGGTGACCTCGTCGGGGGTCTCGCCCATGCCGAGGATGAGGTTCGACTTGGTGACCAGGTTGTCTTCGCGGGCGGCGGTGATCACGTCGAGGCTGCGCTGGTAGCGGAACGCGGGCCGGATCCGCTTGAAGATGCGGGGGACGGTTTCGACGTTGTGGGCGAGCACCTCGGGGCGGGTGGAGAACACCTCGGCGAGCTGGTCGGGTTTGGCGTTGAAATCGGGGATGAGCAGTTCGACGCCGGTGCCGGGGTTGAGCTGGTGGATCAGGCGGACGGTTTCGGCGTAGAGCCAGGCGCCGCCGTCGGGGAGGTCGTCGCGGGCGACRCCGGTGATGGTGGAGTASCGCAGTCCCATCGCCTGGACGGATTCGGCGACGCGGCGGGGTTCGTCGCGGTCGAGGTCGTCGGGTTTGCCGGTGTCGATCTGGCAGAAGTCGCAGCGGCGGGTGCACTGTTCACCGCCGATGAGGAACGTCGCCTCGCGGTCTTCCCAGCATTCGTAGATGTTGGGGCAGCCGGCTTCTTCGCAGACGGTGTGCAGACCCTCGCGTGTGACGAGGCCCTCGAGCTCGGAGTATTCCGGGCCCATCTTCGCTCTCGTCTTGATCCAGTTGGGTTTGCGTTCGATCGGAGTCTCCGCGTTTCGGATCTCGAGGCGGAGCAGCTTGCGGCCGGGCGGGGCCTGCACGGCCCGGGACGGTGTTCGTGGTGTGGCAGTCACGTGTCGATTCCTGGGTGGTGGTTCCCACCGAACCGCGGTGCCGGAGGGCAACCACGGTTCGGCGGGGAGCGCTACATGTTGATCGGGCGGCCGAGCGCCGACAGGACCGATTCGTGCATGGCCTCGGACAGCGTCGGGTGCGCGAAGACCACGTCCGCGAGATCGTCACCGGTGGCCTCCAGGGATCGTGCGATGCCGAATCCCTGGATCTGCTCGGTGACTTCGGGCCCGACCATGTGGGCGCCCAGCAGTTCACCGCTGTCGGGGTCGAAGATGGTCTTGACGAAGCCTTCGGCTTCACCGATGGCGAGTGCCTTGCCGGACGCCTGCAGATCGAACTGTCCGATCTGCAGGGAACGTCCGGTTGCCCGCGCCTGGTCCTCGGTGAGGCCGAGGCTGGCGACCTGGGGTCTCGAGTACGTGCATCCGGGGACATAGTCCTTGTCCAACGGTGTCACGTGTGGGGCTCCCGCCAGCTTGTCGACACACAGCACGCCTTCGTGACTCGCTTTGTGGGCGAGGCACGGGGCGCCGGCGACGTCGCCGATGGCGTAGATCCCGAATGCGGTGGTGCGGCACCACTCGTCGGTGGTGACGAACCCGCGGTCCACCTCGACGCCGACGTCCTCGAGCCCGAGATTCTCGACGTTGCCCTGGACGCCGGCGGCGACCAGAACCCGCTCCACGACCCGTTCTTCGAGGGATCCGTCCGCGCATTTCACCGTCACGGCGACGGAACCCGCGCCGACGGTGAGTTCGGACACCGAGGCGCCGGTGTGGATCTCGATCCCGCGCTTCTCGAACTGCAGGCGCACGTGGCCGGCCACCGAGGCATCCTCGACGGGCATGATCTGCGGTGCCAGTTCGACGAGGGTGACCGCACTACCCAAATCGTGGTAGAGGCTCGCGAACTCGACGCCGATGGCACCGGAACCGATGACCAGCAGCGACTTCGGAAGTTCCCGGGGTACCAGCGCGTCGAAGTAGGTCCACACCCGATCGCCGTCCGGTGTCACCCCGGGCACCGAACGGGGACGCGCACCCGTGGCGAGGATGATGTGGTCGGCCCGGTACTCGGTGAGCGGCGACGCCGAGTCACCGTCCTCCCGAACACCCACCACACCCTTTCCGGCCAGTCGCGCGGTGCCGCTGATCACGTCGATGCCGTTCTTCTTCATCAGGTACCCGATGCCGTCGGACAACCGCCCCGACACCCCACGGCTGAACTCGACCAGTTGCGCCATGTCGAATTCGACACCGCTGGTGGAGAATCCGAGGGGGCGCAGATTCTCCAGCGTGTGCGCCACGTCGGCGCCGTGGAGCAGGGCCTTGGTGGGAATGCAACCCCAGTTCAGGCAGATTCCGCCGAGCCGGTCCCGTTCGATCACCGCAGTGCGGAGTCCGTGTTGGGCGGCGCGGATGGCGGCGACGTAGCCGCCGGGTCCGCTTCCGATCACCAGAACGTCGTATTTGTCAGTCATCAACACTCCCTAGACCAGCATCAACGCGGGTGATTCGACGAAGCGCCGCAGTTCCTGCAGGAACGTCGCGCCGAGGGCGCCGTCGATCACGCGGTGGTCGCACGACAGCGTGACGGTGAGCATCGTACGGACCTCCATCCGACCGTCCACGACGATCGGTCGTTGCTGCCCCGCACCGACGGCGAGGATGGCGCCCTGCGGTGGGTTGATGATCGCGTCGAATTCGCGCACGCCGAACATACCGAGGTTCGAGATGGTGAACGTGCCGCCCTGGAACTGCTCCGGCGTCAACTTGCCGGTCTTGGCCCTGGTCACCAATGTGTGGACCTCACCGGAGATCTCGGCCAGGCTCTTGCTCTCCGCTCCGCGAACGATGGGCGTGATCAGGCCCGACGGCAAGGCGACGGCCACCGAGATGTCGGCGGCGGAGAATCTCAGCACCGATTGCGCCGCTTCGTCGAACTGGACGTTGACGTCCGGGACCTTGCGGAGCGCCGCAGCGCAGGCCTTGACCACGAAGTCGTTGACCGACAGCTTGACTGCCGGCACCGTTGCGTTGATCTCCGTGCGGAGTGCGAGGAGATTGTCGATCTCGAGGTCCGCGGTGAGCCGGAAGTGTGGGGCGTTGCGCTTCGATTCCTGCAGGCGCTGACCGATCGCCTTGCGCATCGAGTTGAACGGGATCGTCTCGAACTCGGGTATCGCGTGCGGGGTGGCCGCACCGCCGGCGGGCGTGGGTGTCGGTTCGGGAACCAGTCGGAACGTCCTTTCGGCTTCCCGGACGTCCGCCTCGCAGACGCGCCCCCGCGAACCGGTGGCCCGGCAGTCGTGCAGGTTGATGCCCAGAGATTTCGCCAGTCGACGTGCCACCGGCGTCGCATCGACCGCGCCGTCGTCCTCGGCGGAGCGTCCGGGCACACCTGAGCGAGTCGGCGACGGTGCCTCTGCGACGGTTCCGCCTGCCGAGCGAATCGCGTCGTGGACGTCAGCGACCGAGATCCGGCCGTCGCGGCCGGTCCCTGCCACCCGGCCCAGGTCGATCGACAGTTTCTCGGCCAACCGCAGGGAGTGCGGCGTTGCGAAGACGTCGACATTCGTCTGTCCCCGTAGCGAATCCGGGACGGCGGTGGTGCCGGATGGCCGCGCCGATTCCTGGGCCGCCGGAGCGGTCGGGGTAGTAGTCACGCGCGGCTCTGCGGGCGTGGGCTGCCCGCCCGGTGCCCGCTCCGGCTCGGGCGCGGGGACGTGATCCGCTCCGATTCCGGTCAGGAACTCCTCGATATCGGCATCGGAGACGGCCGCGTCCGCCGACACCGCCAGGACCGCACCCACCGGCAGCGTGGCACCCGGCTTGGCGACGATGCGCCGCAGTGCGCCGTCGAACGGCGCCTCCAACTCATTGGTGATCTTGCTGGTCTCGATCTCGCAGATCAGATCGCCTTTTGCGAAGGGCGATCCTTCGTCGATCAACCACGCGGTGACGGTGCCCTCGTCCATGGACAGGCCCCATTTGGGAACTTCGATCAGCTTGATGTCGCTCATGGTCAGGCAGTCACCACCTTGCGTACCGCGGCCTCGATGCGCGCCGCGTTGGGAAGCCATGCCTGTTCGAGCACGGGGGAGAACGGCACCGGGGTGTGCGGTGGGGTGACCAGTTCGATCGGTGCCTTCAGCGAACCGAACGCCTTGGTGGCGATCAGTGCGGCGACGTCGTGGCCGAATCCGCAACGCGCCGCGGACTCGTCGACGATCACAACCCGTCCGGTGGACGCGACGGATTCGAGGATGCCTTCCTCGTCGAGGGGCGAGACGGTCCGCGGGTCGACCACCTCGACGGAGATGCCCTCGGTGGCAAGTTTGTCGGCGGCCGTGTTGGCGGCGTTCACCATCGCCGAGAGCGCGATGATCGTGACGTCCGTACCTTCCCGGGTGTAGTTGGCGACCCCGAACGGGATCGTGTACGGCTCGTCGGGAACCTCGCCCTTCAGGTCGTACAGGGTCTTGTGCTCGCAGAACACCACCGGGTCGTCATCGCGAATGGACTGGATGAGAAGACCTTTGGCGTCATACGCGTTGGACGGGGCCACCACCTTGAGGCCCGGGACCGCGGCGAACACGTTGTACGGGGACTGCGAATGCTGCGCCGCCGCCGAGAATCCGGCACCGATCATGCCGCGCACCACGAGCGGGGTGCGGGCCTTGCCGCCGAACATGTAGCGAAACTTCGCCGCCTGGTTGTACAGGGCGTCGTAGCAGACTCCGAAGAAGTCCATGAACATCAGTTCGGCGACCGGACGCAGCCCGGTCAATGCGGCGCCGGCTGCCATGCCGATGATCGCGGACTCGGTGATCGGGGTGTCGATGACCCGGTCGGAACCGAATTCGGTCCACAGGCCCTTCGTCACACCCAGCACCCCACCGAACGCCTCGAGTTTTCCGGACTCGAGGTCCGGATTGGTACCCGCCTGACCGCCACGTAGGTCTTCACCGATCTGCACAACCGTCGCGTCGCGTTCCATCTCCTGGGCGAGCGCGGCCTTGATCGCTTCGCGGTACGTCGTCTTCGACGTTGTCATTTCTGTTCTCACTCTCAGTACGACACGTAGACGTCGGTCAGAAGGTTTGCCAACGGCGGATACTCGGCCTGCCGGGCCTTCGCCACAGCGTCGTCGACCCGGACCCGCGCGTCGGCGTCGACCGCGTCGAGCTCCTTCGCGGACACCTTCTTGCTGTCCGGGTGGTTGCGGAAGTTCAGCAGCGGGTCTTTCGTCTTGCGCAGTTCCGCGACCTGATCCGCGGTGCGGTACAGCTGCGCGTCACCTTCGAAGTGTCCGTGCCAGCGGTACGCGATCGCCTCGATCGACGTCGGCCCGCCTCCCATGCGCGCACGTTCGACGGCCTCACGGGTCGCCTCGTACACGGCGAAGAAGTCGGTTCCGTCGACGGTCACGGCAGGCATGCCGAACGAAGCCGCACGGGAAGCGATACTGGGTGCGCCGACGGCGTAGTCCCGGCCGGTGGCCTCGCCGAAACCGTTGTTCTCGGTGACGAAGACGATGGGAAGGTCGAGCACGACGGCCATGTTCATGGCTTCGAAGACCGTTCCCTGGTTGGAGCCGCCGTCGCCGGTGAACGAGGCGGCGACGCCGCCGTTGCGCAGTGTCTTCGCGCTGAGCGCCGCACCGATGGCGAGGGAGGGTGCCCCGCCGACGATGGCGTTCGCGCCGAGCATGCCCACCGACAGGTCGGCGATGTGCATCGAACCGCCCTTGCCGTGGCAGAGGCCGTCGTCCTTCCCGAAGATCTCCGCCATCATCCCGTGGAGGTCGCACCCCTTGGCGATGCAGTGCCCGTGACCGCGGTGGGTGGACCCGATGTAATCGCTGTCCTGCAGGTTCTCGCACACGCCGACGGCAATGGCTTCCTGACCGGAGTACAGGTGGATGAAGCCGGGAATGTCGCCGGTGGCGTTCTCCTCGTGAAGGCGGTCTTCGAACGCTCGGATCTCGGACATCTTCCGATACGCGCTCAGTAACGAATTCTTGTTCAGCGCCATTGCACTCCCTTGGTTTCTCCGTTGTCGCCGGCTACGTCGGGGCCGACCTCCGATCGCGATGCGGCGCCGGAACGGTTCGTGCCTCGTGTAACCCGGGTCATGAATGTAGGGAGATATGACGTGCGCACTAAAGGTTGCAGCGGATTGCAATGGGGCGGCTTCCGCGGCGAGGGGCCGGCCCGCGTGCGCCGGAATACCTGGCGGCCCTCCACACCAAGGTCGTGGAGGAGGCGAAAGAACTTCAGGACGCATCGCCGGACGAGCGGGTCGACGAACTCGCCGACCTTCTCGAAGTCACCACCGCCCTGATAGCGGCGCTGGGGATCACCGAGGCCGAAGTGAAACAAGCGGCCGACCGCAAACGCGCCACCCGCGGTGGCATCGAACGGAGAATCTGGCTCGAACACGTCGAACTCGGCGGCGCGTCCGACGCGTAGTCGGGGGGTATTTCCCCAAGCGAATCATCGATGACATCGCAAGCGGCGCGGAGGACAATGGGAACCGACCGGCCCCGGCAGCTGGAGTCGGCCGGGGTCGTGTTGTGTCAGAGTCTGTTCCGCAGGGGCCGAGGCTGCGTGCCAGCGTGCCAGCCTGCCTCGCGTCAACCTGCATGGAGTAGAGATGTCTGATCGCAGCCCGACCTCGACAACTTTTCCTCCCCCGAACGACGTCTCCAATGCGCTACTCGTCCGGTGGGCTTTCGAGCGGATCAACGCCAAGGACGTCGGCAGCCTGCGAAGTTTCTGGACCGCCGATTCCACCGTGCACTTCCCGACCGGGACATGTCGCGGGAGCGACGAGATCGCCGTCTACTTCGACCAGGTCTTCGCCGCCGTCTCCGACTTCGCCTTCGAGATCGTCGCGATGGCCGAGGCCGGCAACGACGTCCTCGTCCACTGGCGCCTGACCGGGCGGCACGTCGGCACCTTCGTCGGCGTCGCCGCCACTGGCCGGCGAATCGAATTCGAGGGATTCGACCATTTCGTCATCGCCGACGGAAAGGTCGTCACCAATACGGTGCGCTACGACCAAATGGAGTTCGCCCGCCAGATCAAGTTGCTACCGCCCGACGGTTCGATTGCGGATCGCGCGTTGAAGGCGGCCTTCAATGCCAAAACCCGTGTCGTCGGTATCGCTCGTCGTCGCTAGCTCGCGATCACGGATTGATCATCCGACGCAAGCTGTCGACGAACGGATAATCCCTGTTCGGGAACCGCGGTGGCCGAGACGAACTCGGTGCTCGCGGGGGATCTCGCAGTCGAACTCGATCCGGGCCTTCATCTGAATTCGTGTCAGATCAGGGCGCAAACTTCCCGACGGCGTCGAGGTTGGYGAACACCTCACCCGGCTGGACGAGGTTGGCGCCGGCGGTGTCGTTGAAAACCTGCGCGAAATATGGGGAGAAACGGAACGGCCAATATGTGGGTCCTATCCCGCCGCCGTGGGGCGTCATGAGCGTCGGCATCATTTCACCCACGTTGTAGGTGGCAACCATCCTCTCGCCCTGAGGAACTCCGTTGATCGTCACAGCTCCGTAGGCGCCGTCCATTCGCAGCCAGATATTCTCGACCGCAACAGAATTCCCAGTCTTGCTGATCAATCTCGGACCGCCGGGGTAGTACACGCCCTGGCATGCGTCGATGTAATTGGTGTGCGAGCCGATTGGCAGATAGAGACCGGTCTTCGCGGGCTTGGCCTCGAACGGCGTGATGCCTTCGACCGCGATCTCGTTGTCGTTCATCAGCGCAACGATTCGCGGGGGGAAATCGAAGTTGGCATATCCAAACGGCGTGAAGTACGGCATTCTCAGACACTCGGCCTGAGCAGTCGGCACGGGCGCGTGAAGAGATAGTCCCAGAACCAGAATGATCGCCCCGGCGATCCCTCCTACAAACGCACGCAAGATACGCATCTCTGCTCCAATCTTCGGGTTTGTATGGCGCGGCACCGGGCGGCAGGTAGCACCGAGAAGCGCTAGGAAGCGCCGAGAAGCCTCATGTAGTAGATTACGCGCCCAGCGCCTGACATTGAATCGCTATTTTTGCTGGGCTTGACCTTCTGTTGGGATTATCGCCACCGGGGCCTGAAGTTCGACTTCAACTTCAGCTTCCGCGCGAGGCGCCGTCAAGCGACCGGCACCCGTGTGGTCGACCGCCAACCGTCGCCGCCGAGGGTGCTCACAGTGCACGGTCGTGACGAAGTCCGGCTTGG
Source organism: Rhodococcus sp. P4_B6 (assembly GCF_056402215.1). Taxonomy (NCBI): domain Bacteria; kingdom Bacillati; phylum Actinomycetota; class Actinomycetes; order Mycobacteriales; family Nocardiaceae; genus Rhodococcus; species Rhodococcus sp. P4_B6. Next base: position 45,471 of record NZ_JBFUHV010000030.1, read on the forward strand.
TCGGATTCCGGCGGGTCGAGACCGCCCGGGGCCGAAAACCACGGCGATGGAACTTTTTCCGGTCGCCGTCGAGCGGGACGGCTCTGTGAACACATGCTCGACTTCCCCGTGCTGACATCGCGCATCCGGTGGCGTGCCAGAAGGCGTATTGGGGCGACGTGACCGGTCCCAAATCGACACCGCTCGTGTGAGTTTCGCGCGCGGTCATGCGCGGAGAATTGAGCATTTGTTCGGCGCCGGATCGTCTTCGGGCCATTCAGGCGTTCGGCCGCCGGGTGTTCACACGCTCTGGGCGGCGGGCGCGCCGATCGTCAGGCCGGAGACCGCGTACACCGCGCCGTCGCGGTAGTCGGTGACGTACAGCGTGTCGCCCGCGAGCAGCACGTTCCGGAGCGGACCGTAGGGCCCGGTGACCGCGCCGTCCTCGTCGGTGACGAAGGTTCCGACGACGGTGTTCGTGGCGGTGTCGATCACCGCGACGGTTCGTCCATCCCCGACGGTGACGAATGCCCGGCTGCCGTCGTGGCTCAGCGCCAGGTCCTGCGCGTCGCCGGTCAGTCGCACGTTCTCGAGCGTGGTGYCGTACGTGGCACTCGCCGGATCGATGTCGATCACGGAGACCAGTCCGTATCCGCCCGTCACGCGCCACAGCCGTCCGGTGTTGTCGACGATGAACTGTCCGTTGGAGAAGCCGCCGGAGGCGAGTTCCACGGTGCTGACGTGCTGGGTGACGTACAGCCGGTTCCCGTTCACGACGGTGAGGCTGTGCGAAACGTCGGTGAATTCGCTGCTCGTCCTGGTGTGGTCCCACGTGGGCCCGACCGTGATGGAGCCGACCGTGTTCAGGGACTCGGTGTCGATGACGCTGACAGTCGACCCGTTCGCGCCGAACAGGTAGCGGCCGTCCGCACTGACTTCCAGGCTGCCGTAGGAGCCGAGCGGCTGCGAAGCCACGACGGCGTTCGTGGCGGTATCGACCACCGACACCGTGCCGTCCTCACCGCTGGCGTAGAGGCGCGTCCCGTCGGGGCTGACGGCCAACTCCTGCGCCAGGGAATAGCCCTGAAAGTCGGGGGAGGTGGGCAGCCAGATCGTCTCGATGACGGTGCCGGTGGTCGTGTCGATCACCGAGATGGTGCCGGTATAGGGGCTGTTGACGTACACCCGGTCCACGTCCGGGGCTGCCGCGATATTCGACGAACTCCAGTCGACCGCGATCGGTGTCCCGACGGTCCCATCTGCGTCGATGACCCGCACGTAGCCGTCCTCGCTGACGACGTAGAGCCGGTCGTCGACGACGGCCGCGTCGGTCGGGTACCCCACCGTGATCTCCGTCGACTCGACGTCGAAGACGACCTGGAGAGGGGTCGGCGAAACGGAAACGGTGACAGGGATGTTCGTCACGGCGTGGCCGTCTGTGAGGGCGATGGTGAAGTGGTCGGCGTCTTCAATCGGTGTTTGCAGGGCGAGGTCGCGGGCGGCGGCGGTCGGGGTGTAGGTGAAGGTCACGCCGTCGGAGAGGACCGACCCGGACCCGGGCGCGGTGTTCGTGAAGGTCACCGGGTCGCCGTCCGGGTCTCTGGGGTCGACGAGGGTGACGACGACCGCGCCGTCGGACGCCCGAGGTGCGCCGGCCGTCCAGGTCGCTGTGGGCGCGGAGTTCACGTAGGTGAGCGTCAGGGCCCGGACCCGCCCGTCGGACGCGTCGGTGACGAGCATCCGGGAACCGTCGGCACTGAGCGCGATGGAGTGGTCGCCGGACTCGGCGGGCGAGTCGAGGGAGAGGGTGGACACGACGGTGTTGGTGCGCGTGTCGACGACGGTCAGTGTGTCCGGATTGGAGACGACATAGGCTGCGCTTCCGTCGGGGGTGACGCGCACGGCGGTCGGCTGGGAACCGACGGCGACGGTGGCGACGACGGTGTTGGTGGCGGTGTCGATCACCGAGACGGTGTTGTTGGCGCGGTTGGTGACGTACGCGCGGGTGCCGGCGGGGTTGACGGCGACGGCGGTGGGCGTGGTGCCGGTTCTGACGGTGGCGACGACGGTGTTGGTGGCGGTGTCGATCACCGAGAGGGTGTTGCTGCTGCGGTTGGTGACGTACGCGCGGGTGCCGGCGGGGTTGACGGCGACGGCGTTGGGCGTGGTGCCGGTCTTGACGGTGGCGACGACGGTGTTGGTGGCGGTGTTGATCACCGAGACGTTGCCGCTGCCGCTGTTGGTGACGTACGCGCGCGTGCCGGCGGGGTTGACGGCGACGGCGCTGGGTGTGGTGCCGGTCTTGACGGTGGCGACGACCGTGTTGGTAGACGTGTTGATCACCGAGACGTTGCCGCTGCCGCTGTTGGTGACATACACCCGGGTGCCGGCCGGGTTGGCCGCGACGCCGGTCGGCGACGTGCCGACGGTCACCGAGCCGACGACTGCGTTGTTTGCGTCGAGCACGGAGACGCTCTTCGAACCCTGGTTTGCCACATAAGTTTTGGTGCCGGCGAACACCGCACCCGATGGGTTGGACCCGACAGTGGTGGACTGCGCGAGCTGCATCCGTGCCGCCGACACCGGCACCTGCACGGTCACCGGGTTGCTGGACTGCCCGGAGGTCACGGTGACGGTGAACGAGTCGTAATCGGCGTCCGGGTTCAGCGCGGCCCGTTGGCGCTCTACCTGGGTGGGGGTGTAGGTGAAGCCGCCGGTCGTGTCGACGGTGACCGTGCCGCGGCTCGGCGGTGTGGTGACCGGGTACTGGAGTTGGGTTCCGGACGCGTTGATCGAGCCGAGCACCGTACCGGTGCTGCGGTCGGGGACACGGACATCGACGGTCGGCCCGGCAGTGGATGCAGAGAGTGCGGCGGTGGAGGTGGTGCTCGCGGCGGCGAACGATCCGATCGGCTCGCCGGTCGCGACGGAGGATGTTCGTGCTCCGGCGAACGATTCGATCGGCTCGCTGGTCGTGACGGGGGCGGCAGCCAGCGCCCGGCTCGCGTCGGTGATGACTGCCTTCTCCTGTCGACGGCACCACGCTGCGGCCAGCGCCCAGAACGTCGGCGACTCGATCGGTACCTGTGGGTCATTCGACAGGAACGGGCGTAGCCCGAGGGCGCCGAGCACCTTCGACACGACGCTGGATGCAACTTCTACCGCCGGGGCGGGGAGAGACGGTCCCGATGCCTGCGTCCCGATCTGCGGCGCATCGGCACGCGTGACGGGCACCGAGCGCGTCAGGGCTGCCGTCCCGTCGATCGCAGTGATCGCGGGAACCGTCGCCGGAACTGCGTCCGGAATCGCCGCCGACGCGGCCGGGACGGGTCCCCGCGCCGCCGGGTCCTCCACCAGGGCGGGCGGGTCGAGGGCCGCGCCGGATCCGTCCGTCACCGGTGCTGTCGACAGGTTCGGCACACTGGCGTCGCCCGCAGGTGCGCGGTCGTCACCCTGCGAGGATGTCGAGGACGCCGGCGAATCCGATCGCTCGGTGACTGCTCGTTCCGGAGGCCGGTCGGCCGGCGCTGTCGCGGCACCGGGCTCGTCTGCTGCCGTGCCCGAATCCGGCACGCCACCGCGGCTCACAGTTGACGAACTGCCGGGTGCCGTGGGGTCGGGTGCCGTGGCGGGGTCGGGAGTCGTCACGTCGGACCCGTTCACGTCGTTGTCCGAGGACGTGGATTCGGTGCCCGTAGTGGATTGGGTATCGGTGCCGGAGGTGGATTGTGAATCCGTGCTGGACGTGGATTGTGAATCCGTGCTGGACGTGGATTGTGAATCCGTGCTGGACGTGGATTGTGAATCCGTGTTCGAGTCGCCGGTCGTCGACGATCCGGATCTGTCGCTCGACGAGTCCGAGTCGGTACCCGATGTACCGGATGACGTCCGGTCCGACGAAGTCCTGTCCGTGGATCGGTCCGTGGAACGGTCAGTGGATCCCTGGTCGGACGATGTCCGGTCGGACGATGTCCGGTCGGACGAATCGGAACCGGACGACGTGGACGAGTCGCCGACGGACGGTGCTGCCACCGCCATGCCGGCTGGCGCTCCGACCGCAAGCCCGATGCCCACTGCCACCGCCAGCTCGCCGAGGTGCTGGAGGTGCTTGTCGTTATTCATGAGTTCCTCCTCCATGAGGACGCTTCGAACTGCCAGTCCGGACGCACCATCCCGGGGCTGGGCCGGCTCATCGCCCCGGAACTGACGTCTTGCCTGCGCGCATTCCGGCGCGACTCGTGATGAGAATGTCTCGTGGCGCGAAGTCGAGGTCGGCCATCGTGGTGCCCTTGTCCGTCATCGTTGCCTCGCTGTCAGGCAACTGGTTTGAGGCTAGTTCGTGCGTCGCCACCACCGCATCGGGCGTTCGCTGTATTCGGTGTCGCGCGAATCAGCCCCGATGGGCATTTCGACCCATTGGCGCGCTCGATCAGGCATCGGACATGGAGTGCCGTCCGGACAACAGGAAGTACCGGTCTGCTTCCGGCACGAACATGAATCGCGGCTGGTCAGTTCAGGCCGTGTTGGTATGCGTAGGCAGTCGCGGCGGCGCGTGAGGTGACGCCGATCTTGGCGAAGATGTTGCTCAAGTGCCGTGCGACGGTCTTCTTGCTCAGCGACAGGTGTTCTGCCACATCTTGATTAGTCATTCCGGACGCGACTAGTCGTAGCACCTCGACCTCTCGCGCGCTGAGACCGTCGGGGAGTTGTGCCGGTGGTGGCGCCGACCCGAGCAGTTCGTCGGTGCGCTGAAGATCCGGCATCGCACCGAGGCGGTCGAACACCGCACGACAGGCGTCCCATTCGAGTCGTGCAGTGTCCTCGTCGCCGATCGCGCCGCACGCGAGTCCGATCAGCCGGTGGCTGCGTGCGGCCTCGTAGGGCATGTCGAGGTCCGCCCAGATCTGCACGGCGCCGCGCAATTCGGGTAGAGCACCCGCTGGGTCGCCGTCGGCGAGGCGGACGGCACCGACAACCTGTTCTGCTGCGGCGCGGACGGCTGGCGGGGCGCCGTCCGCCAGGGCGGCAAGTTCCTCCGCGGTGGCGCGTGCGCGGTCGAGGTCGCCCGCAGAGATCGCGATCTCTGCTTGTGCGGGGAGCAGTTTCGCCCTCGCGAGGCGGTCCGAGGGATGTTCGACCAATGCACGGGCGAGACCGGCGGCGGCTGCGTCGGTGCGGCCCTGCGCGGCTCGCAGCAGTGCCATGCCGGGCTGCACATCCCAGCCGTAGGCGCCGGCGTGCCCGAACGCTTCCTCCGCTGCGGTGAGGTCACCGACCAACCGCCGGATCTCGCCGATCTGGTACCAGGCCTGGCCCGCATCCATGGCGACGGTTCCGTTCTGCTCCGCGCAGGCCTGCCGTGCTTCGTGTTCGGCGTCGGCCCAGGATCCGTGCAGGCGCAGGATCCGGGATCGGTGCATCCGGCACGAGCCGGAGACGGCCGTGGCACCGTGCTGGGTTCCCAGCCATTTCTCGAATGCGGATGTCCACGTGCTGGCGCGGCCGAAGTCCGACATGTATTCGGCGGTGTTGATCGAGCTGCAGTAGATCCACCAGGAGCTCACTGGTTTCACCTCGTGGCCGGCCACGGCGATCATGGCCTCGTCCAGTAGTGCGGTGCCTCCTGAGATGTCACCGAGCGCGACGAGGGCGCGACCTGCCTGGTGCAGGCCGACGTTGACCAGATCGGGATCGGTGAACTGTGTGCCGATTGTCGTTGCGCGGCGCGCCAGCTCGAGTGAACTGTCCGGGTTGCCGGTATGGAACGCACCCTCGGCCTGAGCTAGGGACAGATAGCCGTGCACCGCGCACTCCGGCTCCCGTTGCAGCAGCCGTTGTGCACGGGAGAGCCATCCCATGGCCGGGGATATGTCGCCGTGCAGCATCGACACCAGGTGGATTCGGATCGCGCACATGGCGGCGCCGGGGTCGTCACCGTTGTCCACCCGGTAGGTGTAGATCCGGCTCCGTGCCTCGACGCTGTGCTCGGGCCGGCCGGTGAGGTGGGCGGCCTCGGCGAGGGCCTCGAGATCGTCCGGATCCAAGGCCGCCGTTTCGTCTGCGCGGCTGAGCCGCGAATACGCCTCGTCCCACACCTGTGCTCGGTAGGCTGCTCGACCGCGCTCCAGGTCGTCGACCGCGCGACGGCACCGCGTGTCGCCCGAGGGCGTCGCCCGTCGAAGGAGCTCACCTGCGGGCGAAGGAGTAGCAGTTGTGCCGGGCACGATCATCTTGTCGACGTTGAGCCCGCACCCACGCTGAATCTCTTGGAGTTCGGCCCCGAACTCAGCGGCAGTGTCGGGACGATCGACGGGACTGGTGGCCATGGCCCGTTCGATGGCAGCGCACATCTTCGGCGGAATACCCGCCACACGAATGTCTGGAACCGGCTGCGTGGTGATTCTCAGGAACTGGGCAATCAACTGCTCGCCGCTCCGGCGTTCGAAAGCGGCGTGACCTGTGATTGCGCAGAACAACGTCGCGCCCAGTCCGTAGACGTCCGATGACGGTGTGGACGGCTCACCCTCGAGTAGCTCCGGGGCTGTGAATGCGGGCGAACCCGTGACCGTGCCGGTGGACGTCTCGAAGCCTCCGGCGATGCGCGCGATACCGAAGTCGGTCAACTGTGGTTCTTCGTAGTCGGTGAGTAGGATATTTGCGGGCTTGACGTCGCGGTGGAGTATCCCGTTCCGGTGCGCAGCCTCGAGTGCACCGGCCAGCTTGATCCCGAGGCCCATCGCATCACCCCACTCGAACGGGCCGGCCTGCTGGATTCTCTCCTCTACCGAACCGCCGGGGTGGTACTGCATCACGATGTAGGGTCGGCCGCTCCGGGTAGCCCCGACCTGATAGATGTCGACGATGTTCGGGTGGCCCGACAGTTTGCCCATCGCATGCTGTTCGCGGATAAACCTTTCGCGGTCGTCCGGATCTACGTCGGCGGTGAACACCTTGATCGCGACCGTGCGGTCCAGAGAAGGCTGCGGGCACCGATACACGATGCCGAAGCCACCCCGTCCGATCTCGATTGCATCTGTGAACCCGTCTGCAACCAAGTCGGCCGTGAACCCCGAAACGGGATCACGCTGGGTTGCCAGCGGGTCGTCCTCGGACATGGGTTATCTCAATTTCTCGACCTGGGGCATCAACGATGACGGAGGAACCACTTCGGTCTGCGCCGGTCACCGCAACAAGTCATACGAGCACCACCACGACAGGTCACCGCGCCCTCCTCGGATTTACAGACCGCATGGTTGTTTCATGTCAACCCTAAGTCCCGGCTCCATCGGTAGGTAGGCCCAGCTTCACATTGGCGCAGGTCCAATCTGTGGATACCGATCCGCCTGGTTCCGTCTCGTGGTGGGCTCGGCTGGTGGGATGCCCGCGTCCCTCACGGAGGCTTTCAGCGGCGGTACAGCAGCCGCCGGCCCGTCCTCCCACAATAGGGTGGCCTTACGGCGGTAGCTCCGGCCGAAGGTGTGCAGAAGTACGAAGCGTGGGACCGCAGGAATCACATGCAAGATCACGTCGCGGTCGTCGGGGCAAGCCCCATCGATGATCCACGGTCCCTCGGCGCCCAGCTCGGTGAAACTCTTTGGTTTGACGAAGTACTCGTTCTCGACGGCGAGGTACTCGGCGGTGGTGATGGTAGCGCCGACGACCGGCATCATCTCAAATTCTTCACGCTGCAGGTGCGGCAACAAGACGTCGTTGAGTCCAGCGATCGCATTGCGCAACCGTTCACGTGCGCACTCAGTGTGACGGTAGGCTCGTGCGGCCTCCTCGACGGTGGTGATGGCTGGGGCGATCCGCTGGTGGTCGGCATCCATCTGGTCGAGCAGGCCACTCGCAGACGGATTCCTGGCCCGGATCAGTGGCCAGAGTCCGGCGTCCTCGGCGGTGTGGTGCATGTGCAGGACGTGCATCATCCACACGACGTGCCCTGCGAGCGCTCGACGACGTCTGCCGTCCGGATACGGCGGAGACGCGAGCACCAATCGGGTTCGTTCCAGGTCACGGCGCAGAGCGCTGTGGACGATCCCCATGCTTCGTGTATCGGCGGGCTCATGCAGGTTTTCCATGTCCCTTTCCCTTCCCTCGTCCGCACCGCGCGATCACGTTGTACCGCATCGTTTTGCCGACCAACGACTTACGCGGTTTCGACAGGGCTGGACGCACTCTCTCGATTCGGCCGACAGGTATGTCGCATATCCGTCCCGATTCGGCCGCCTGCTGTGCACCCGGTTGCGACTGCGGTGCTGTGGCGTCAGCCCTGATACATTGGGTTCAATCAGGTTGTACTTAAATTATCGGAGCGGCGATGGTCGAAGTCAAGAGGCGCTACGACGTGTCCGGCAGGCAGGAGCGGGCGCGCGCGAGACGGCGTGCCGTGGTCGTGGCTGCGAAGGAGTTGTTCGAGCGCGACGGCTTCCGGGCCACGACACTCGCGGCGGTCGCCGATCGGGGCGGTGTCTCGGTGAAGGGCCTGTACAAGAGTTTCGGTAGCAAGGCGGCCCTGGCGAAGGCGGTGTTCGATTTCGTGATCGCCGGTGACGACGAGCCGGTGTCGGTCGCCGACCGCCCGGAGCAGCGGGCGATGCTCGAAGAGCCGGACGTGCGCCGCAAGATCGAGATGTTCATCCACGCAGTGGCGCGGCGGCAGCAACGGTCGGCCAAGGTGCAAATTCTCATTCGCGACGGACGGCACGTGGACGACTCGCTCATCCCGGTCTGGCGGCAACTGAGCGAGGAGGGATTGACTGCGATGACGATGATCGGAGGCCACCTCGCGGGGACAGGCCAACTTCGTGCCGGCATCGAACTCGACGAGGTACGCGACGTGCTGTGGAACTACCTCGCGATAGACACTTACGAGCGACTCGTCCTGGAACGGGGATGGACACTCGACCGATACTCGGACTGGATGACGCGAACGATCATCGCCGCCCTGTGCACGCAGGGGTAGGGAGTGCTCGGGAGCCGGTCAGTACCTGGACCCACCGGCGAGGATGTGGCTGAAGTGTGTACAGCACCATTCAGTCCGACAGGCCGGTGACCGGGGCTGCCGAGGTGGCCGCCGGCACGTGGGTGCTACGAGCGCGACCGCCACCTGGGATGAGGTGGCGGTCGCGGCCCTTGTCTGGCGTGCTCAGAACAGTGCAGGGGCGGCTACCAGGATGAACCAGCACAGTGCAGGTGCGACTGCGACGACGATGCCTGCGTTGAGGAGAAGCTGGCGGTAGAACGCGGGGCGTTCGATGTTCTGTGCGTTGGCGAGGACGAGGGCGCCGTTCGTGGAGAACGGGGACACGTCGACGACGGTCGCCGAGATCGCCAGCGCCGCGACGACTCCGACGACGGGGAGTGCGCCGGTCTGCAGCAGGGGCAGGGCGAGCGGGATGATCGCGGTGAGCAGTGCGGTCGAGGATGCGAACGCGGACGTGACGCCGATGACGTAGCACAGGACGAACGCGACCAGCAGTGGTGCGCCGACGGTGATGGCCATTTCGGCGAGGTGGTCGATGGTGCCCATTTCCTCCATGATCGAAATGTAGGTGACCATGCCGGCGACGAGTAGGACGGTGGACCAGCTGATGCCGGCGATGGCTTCGTTCTGCTTCGACAGATCGGTGAAGGCGAGGACCGCGCCGGCGGCGATGGCGACGAAGCTGATCGGCAGATGCAGCACCAGCACGAGTACGAGCACGGTGGCGATGAGGAACAGGGTGAGCTTCTGGACCCGGGTCACGGGGTGTGCGTCGGGCACGACGCTGGTCGCCGTCTGCCCGCGAGTGAGTACCTGCGTCCCGCCCGACGAGCCTGTACCGCCGGTGGTCGGCGTCCGATCCGGTGCCCCAACGGTGGTGGGACGCGGTGTACCGCTGCCGGTTTCGTTGCTGGTCCCGGTGGCGGTGTACTCGAGGTCGCGGACTCGGGCGAGGACCGAGTAGCCGACCACGGTCAGCACCGACAGCAGGAGGTTGATGCCGTAGCTGGCGAAGAACAGCGTCCAGGGTGCGATGGTCAGGCCGCTGGAGTTGACGATGTCGGTGACGAGGACACCGGAGACCGAGATCGGCGAGAACGCGCCGGCGTGGGCGCCGTTGATCGTCATGATGCCCATCACGAGCGGACTCATCCGGGTGCGCGCGGCGAAGGACATCGCCGCGGGCGAGATCAGCGCGACCGCTGCGGGGCTGAAGGTGCCCAGTGCCGTCAGCACGGAGGCGGAGAAGAAGAACACCCAGGGAACGATCACCGTCCGGCCGCCGACTGCGCGGATGCAGGCGTTGACGAGGAGGTCGATGGTGCCGTTCCTCTTGGCCATGCCGAAGAAGTAGGTGACGCCGATGATCGTCAGCACGATCGAACTCGGGAATGCGGCGAGGATTTCCTTGTCGTCGTAACCGAGGGCGAAGGCGCCGACGAGGAAGGCTCCGATGAAGCCCAGGATGCCGATGTTGATGGGGAAGATGGTGGCGATCACGAACATCGCGACCAAGGCGATCAGGGGGAGTATTTCGATGGAGGTCATGGTCGTTCTTTCGCTTGCTGTCCGGCAGGGTCGCCTGCCTGGTCGTCGGCTGTTCCGGTTGCGTGAACAATGGGGGCCTCGACGCGTCCGAGGGCACTGAATGGCGGTGCCAGGGGGTGCGTGTGCGGCGTCTCCCGACTTGTGACGGGGTCACGGTGCGGGGTCAGAACGGGCGCGGTGGAATCGACCAGTTCGGTGGACAGCTCCCAGGCCCGGTCCCGGTCGGCGGGAACGTCTTCGCTTGGGGGTAGCGGGCTCGTGGTTCGCATGTCACATCCTCTCGTCGATCATGTCCTACATCACGTTAGAGACGACAGATGTTCAGAACAATGTCACGTTTCTACCCGGGGGTTCAGTTCTGCTTAAGTCATGCCGACGGCTTCGTGCCCAGGTGATCGTCGTGCTGGTGGCGTCGCTGTGGGTCGTCGACCTCGACGAACGGTGGCGCCCGAGGTCACACCGCGCCGCCGGTGGGTGGGTGCGCCGTCCTACGAAGGCGCTCGACCCGGCAATGTAAGCCACTCTTAAGGGTCGTCCTCATATTCGAAATTGTGCTCCACCCAGGTGGGGCGCAGGGTTGATGGTGTCACCGCTGGAGATTCAGTTCCCTTACCCCGATCAGAGCCTTCGGCGGTGCCTCAGACTTCGTCACGAATGAAAGGCGGCCGGGCGGTGTTCACACTCCGTGGAACCTGGATGCGAGGGGGCACCAGCAAGTGCTGGCTCTTCAACGCGGTTGATGTCGACCCTCTGGTCGAGCAGGCGGGCGGGCTCGACGCCATACTCACCTCGGCCTTCGGGTCGGGTGATCCCCGTCAGCTCGACGGCGTGGGCGGTGGCAGCTCGACAACATCCAAGGCCGCGATCGTGCGCCGATCCGCCGAGCCGGGCATCGACGTCGAATACCTGTTCGCGCAGGTCGCGATCGGTGATCGCCGGGTCGAGTGGGGCAGCAACTGCGGAAACTGCGCCACCGGGATCGGGTTGTATGCGCTGCAGTCCGGACTCGTCGCGGTCGACAGTGCGACGACGATCGTGCGGATGCGCAACACCAACACCGGTGCGATCCTCACCGCCGAGATCGCCACCCCGGGCGGGGTGATCCCCACCGAGGGAGATGCCGCCGTGCCGGGGACCAGTGCGCTCGGCGTTCCGGTCGCCCTGACCTTCACCGGCCTGGCCTCCGGCACGGCGATCCTGCCCACCGGCTCGGCGTCCGATTCGATCACGCTCGGTGATTGCCGCTACCGGGGCACGATGGTGGCTGCCGGGGCACCGGCTGCGTTGTTCGACGCCGCCGATCTGGGCTTGAGCGGGGCGGAGGACAATTCGGTGATCGCCGACCACCTCTCCGTTCTCGTGGCCTTGCGGCGCGAATCGTCGCTGCGGATGGGACTGAGCAAGCCTGGTGACCCCATCTCGCATGCCATTCCGAAGGTCGGTGTGATCGGCCCACCGCGGGACTATCGCACCAGCGCGGGCATCGACATCGTCGGTGCGGACTACGACGTCTCGGTCCGCATGCTGTCGATGCTCGCCCCGCATCCGGCGATCGGCCTGACATCGGCCGTCGCCGTCGCCGCGGCCGCCACGGTGAAAGGGGGAGTGGTGGCCGACAACGCCCGGGTGCGGTGGCCCGGCTCGCTGCGACTGGGAACGGCCGCTGGTGTCCTCGACATCGACCTCACCACCTCCCCCGACGGGGTGATCGAGGCGGTCTCACTGCACCGCGCGGCACGGCGCATCGCGGCCGCCGAACTGTTCGTCGCCTCCCCGGCCGCCGTGCTGGCGGGATCTGCACGATGACCCGGCCACAGCACCTCGCGGGGATCGCGCGTTCGTGGCTGCTGGTGAACGGGACCCGTGTCGAGACCTTCGAGCAGGCCCGCCGATCTCCCGCGGACCAGATCGTCCTYGACATCGAGGACGCCGTGGACCCGAAACGGAAACCGCACGCCCGCGAGGGCGTCGCGACGTGGCTGGAGGAGCATTCGGCCTGGGTCCGGATCAACGATCACACCACCCCCTACTGGTCGGACGACGTCGACCGCCTCGCGGGACTTCCCGGACTGGCCGGGGTGATGCTCGCCAAGACCGAGGCGGCCGGCCACGTCACCGACACCTTCGATCGACTGGGCGGCACCGTTCCGGTCCTCGCCCTCGTCGAATCGGCCGTGGGCATCGAGGAAGCGCCCGCCATCGCCCGCGCCCGCGGCGCCTTCCGGCTCGCCTTCGGAAGCGGCGATTACCGCCGCGACACCGGCGCCAGCGCGGACGATCTCGCCATGGTCTATCCGCGATCGCGGCTCGTCGTCGCGAGCCGGGTCGGGGACCTTCCGGGACCGATCGACGGACCGACTGTCAGCAACAGCCACACCGTTCTGCGCGAGCAGTCCGCGGTCGCGGTATCTCTCGGTCTGACCGGCAAACTGTGCCTGGACACCGGGCAGCTGCCCGTGATCAACGAGGCCATCAGCCCGGCACCGTCCGACGTCATCTGGGCGCGCGAATTTCTCGCCGACTTCGATGCGCGCGGTCGGGTCATCCGGGACGGCAGCGACCTGCCGCGGCTCGGCAGGGCCGAGAAGATCGCACATCTCGCCGACGCATTCACCATCTGCCCCTCGTAGCCGGCGATCACCGTGCAGCCCTGCGCCTACGTGTCGGCGAAACCTTCCTCGAGGCGGCGCGCTGCCGCCATGCACAGTGTGATGGCCGCTTGAGCGGCCGGGCTCAGCCGACGCTCGGTCAGGTGTGCGACGAGGATCCGGCGCTGCGGCGAGCGGGTGGCGAGCGGGATGGACCGGACGTCGGGGCGGGGATTGAGGACGGCCAGCCGCGGCGCGATCGACACCCCCAACTCGACCCCCACCATGGCCTGAACCTCCCCGTAGTCGTGGGCGAGGAAACTTGTCCGGGGCGTGAATCCGCCTTGCTGACAGAGCCGTTCGAGTGTGTGGGCAACCGGGTGATCGTCGGCGCGCACCACCCACGACTCGTCGCGGAGTTCGGTGATCCTGATCGACTCCCGGTCGGCGAGGCGGTGTTTCTCCGACACCAGGAGCAGGGTCGGATCGTTCATCAGGTGGTGGTACGTCAGCAGTGGGTCGTCGATCCGGTTCCACTCGTAGTCCCACAACAGGGACAGCTCCGTCTCCCGGCGGCGAAGCGAATCGACGAGCTGGGCGAATCGTCCACTGAGGACGCGCAGGTCGATGCCGGGGTGGTGGGTCTTGAATTCCTTGATCACCAGTGGCAGCAGCGAGGATCCGGCCGTGGGGAAGGTTCCGATCGCCAGTTCTCCCGCACGTAGTCCCTGGATCTCCGCGAGTTCGGCGTCCGCGGCCTCGAGTTCGATGAGGATCCGTTCGGTGTGTTTGACGATGGAGCGGCCGGCGTCGGTGAGCATGATGCCGCGGGCGTGCCGTTCCAGCAGCGGTTGCCCGGCCTCCTTCTCGAGCTTGGCGATCTGCTGCGAGACCGCCGAAGTGGTGTACCCGAGCGCCGCCGCAGCCGCGGTGATGGAGCCGTGCTTCGCGACCTCGCACAGCGTGAACATCCGCGTCGTGTCGAGCACTTCGGCCACCTGCCTTTAGAAGAATTTAAAGGGAGTCAAGATACTCGCGATTGTACTTCACTCGGGCGAGTGACAGATTGGAGTCCGCACACGCGGGAAACGTGCCGCCCGACTTCCACGCAGGCGCCATCACCACCGTCCCGCTTCAATCGCCTCTCGACAATGCCGAGGACTGCCCATGAGCGTGAATCCACACGATGACACCCCGACCGCGAGTTCGCCGAGGGAGGCGAACCGCGGCCCGCTGCACGGAGTTCGAGTTCTCGACATCAGCACCGTGTACGCCGCACCGATCACCGCGATGCTGCTCGGCGACTTCGGAGCCGAGGTGATCAAGGTCGAGCACCCGACGGGCGACCCCGCCCGATCTCATGGGGCGAACAAGGACGGCCACGGACTGTGGTGGAAAGTCATTGCGCGCAACAAGAAGTGCATCACCCTCGACCTCGGCACCCCCGAGGGCCAGCAGATCCTGCGGGATCTGGTCGTCGACGTCGATGTGCTCGTGGAGAACTTCCGACCCGGAGTGCTGGAGAAGTGGGGACTCGGACCCGACCGGCTGATGCTGCTCAATCCAGGCTTGATCGCGTTGCGGGTCACCGGCTTCGGGCAGGACGGACCCTACGCCCAACGTCGCGCCTTCGGTACCCTCGCCGAGGCGATGAGCGGATTCGCACACCAGACCGGTGAGGAGGACGGACCGCCGACGCTGCCCCCGTTCGGTCTCGCCGACGGTGTCGCCGGCATCACCGGCGCCTTCGGCGTGGTCACGGCACTGCTGCACCGCAACAGCCCCGAAGGAAACGGGCAAGGGCAGGTCATCGACCTCTCGCTGCTCGAACCCCTGGTCGGCATCCTCGGCCCGGGCCCCACCGCCTTCGACCAGCTCGGCGCGATCGCCGGCCGTCAAGGCAACCGATCGCCCAACAACGCCCCCCGCAACACGTACCTCACCAAGGACGACCGGTGGGTGGCGATCTCGGCCAGCGCCACCTCCGTCGCCGAACGGGTCATGCGTCTGGTCGGACGAGCTGACCTCGTCGAACAGCCGTGGTTCGCCTCCGCCGGGGAACGCAGCCGCAACGGCGACCTCCTCGACGAATCGGTCGGGAAATGGATCGCCGCCCGCCCGTTCGACGAGGTCGTCACCGAGTTCGAGCGCGTCGGCGCCGCTCTCGCACCCATCTACGACGTCGAGCAACTGATGAATGACCCGCACGTCCGCGCCCGCGACGTGATCACCACTGTCGACGACGAGGACCTCGGGCCCATCGCCATGCAGAACCTCATGGTGCGCATGCTGGGCACCCCCGGCGCCATCCGGTTTCCCGGACGGCGACTCGGACAGGACAACACGCAGATCTACCGCGACGCACTCGGATTGAACATCGAGGCTCTGCAGGACAGGGGAGTCATCTGATGGCCCGCAGCTACCTCTTCGTGCCCGGGCACAAAGAGAAACTCCTCGGCAAGGTCTTCGATGCCGGTGCGGACGCGGTGATCCTCGACCTCGAGGATGCGGTCCCGCCGGAGTCCAAGGACGCCGCCCGCGCTCGCGTCGCCGACACTCTGACCATCCACCCCGCGTGGGTGCGCATCAACGCCGTCGGCACCGCGCCGGCCGCCGACGACCTGGCCGCGGTCGCCGACCGTGCTCACGGCATCCGGATCCCGAAGGTCGACTCGGTCGACGACGTGCGGTGGGTGCTGGATCGGGCACCGGGGACGCCGCTGATCTGCGCGATCGAAACCGCGAGGGGAGTCGCCAACGCCCTGGCGATCGCCGCCGAACCCGGCGTCGAACATCTCGCCCTCGGCGGCATCGACCTCCGGAAAGACCTCGACATCGGCGACGGGGACACCCCGCTCCAGTACGTGCGATCGCACCTGGTCATCGCCTCCCGGGCTGCGGGAATCGCACCCCCGATCGACAGCGTTTACCCCCACCTGCGGGACACCGACGGACTCGCCCGGGAAGCCGCACACGCCCGCTCTCTCGGCTTCGGCGGCAAATCTGCGATCCACCCCTCCCAACTGCCGATCATTCACACCGCCTTCAGCCCGAGCGAGGACGAACTCGCCTGGGCACAAAGGGTTGTGAACGTCTTCGAGGAGTCCGGCGGGGCCGCCGTCCAGCTGCCGGACGGCGAGTTCGTGGATCTGCCCGTCGCCGAGCGGGCCCGCAGAATCCTCCAGTCCCAGTAGTCCTGGGTGTTGCGGTTGTTCAGGTAGAGCCAGAGTGAGTCGACGGCGACGACATCCCGGCTGCTACACGTGGCAGCAAATGTGCGAACCGGATCCCGCGTCCGCGGTGTGCCGCGACCACGGATGAGAGCACCGCAGGGCGGACAGCATCAATCTTGTTCATGTCCGTACATGCCTAATATGAGTTGGATTTATGTGAGTGGAGTCACTTCACTGGAGGCATGAACAGAAGCACTCCGGCGAGTAGCGATACGGACCTCTTCGCCGACGAGGTCGTGATCGACCCCTATCCGACGTACGCCGAACTCCGCGATCTCGGCGCCGTGGTACATCTGCCCGCCAACGACGTCTATGCCCTGACCCGCTACGACGTCATCCGCGACGCGTTGGCCGACCCGGGCACCTTCTCGTCCCGGACGATCGGCTTCAATTCCGTGGTCAACGAGGCGCTTCAGGGCACATCGCTGGCCTCGGACCCGCCGATCCACACAGAATTGCGCGCGGCTCTTTCCGAGAACCTCTCTCCACGGGCGCTGCGGGGACTCCGGGATCAGATCCACACCAAGGCCGATGCGCTGGTCGTGGACCTGGTCGCCAGAGGATCGTTCGAGGCCATCGATGCGTTGGCGCGCGCCTTCCCGCTCGAGGTCGTCGCGGACCTGATCGGTTTCACCGGTGAGGTGCGCGACAACATGTTGCGCTGGGGGCAGGCCGCGATGGAAGTCATCGGTCCGATGAATCAGCGGACCGCGGAGAACTTCCCGATCGCCGGCGAACTCTACGGTTGGTGCACCGGGGTCCGGGCCGGTGATCTGGCGCCGGGGTCGGTCGGTCGCGGCATCTTCGACGCCGAGGACCGCGGCGCCATTCCTCCCGGCACCGCCGGCCATATCATCCACCAGTACCTGGGCGCGGGTGTCGACACCACTATCGCCGCGCTCGGCAACATCGTCGCGCTCTTCTCGGCTTTCCCCGATCAGTTCGACCTGGTCCGCGGAGATTCCGCGCTGGTGCCGGCTGCCTTCAACGAGATTCTCCGATTCTGGGCGCCGGTCCATGCCTGGGGCCGCTCGGTGACCCGGGACGTGAACATCGACGGCACCCTCGTGCCGGCCGGATCCCAGGTGGCGATCCTGTTCGGCGCAGGCAACCGCGACCCGAGGCACTACGAGAACCCGGACGCCTTCCTGGTGCAGCGAAACCCCGTCGACCACCTCTCCTTCGGGTACGGACCGCACGGCTGCGCCGGCCAGGGCCTGGCCCGTTTGGAAGCCCACGCCGTCATCGGGGCACTCGCCGTCCACGCGCAGCGGCTGGTGGCCGCCGAGCCGGTTCGGTTGCCCAGCAACATCACCCGCTCCATCGACGCACTCGAGATCCTGAAGGTGGTCCCGGCATGAAGAAAATCGTGATCGACCGGCCTCGCTGTGAAGGCCACGGACTGTGCGAAGAGATCGCTCCCGACCTGATGCACCTCGACGACGCGGGCGAACTGATCCTCGACGTCGAGGACATCCCCGAGGGAAGCCCGGAACTCACGGACGCCGGCGCTGCGGTCCGGGTCTGCCCCGTGGCCGCACTCAGGCTCGCATGAAACTCATCGAAGTTCCCGAACGAATCCTGGTCATCGGCAACGGGATCGCCGGCCAGACCGCGTGTGACGGTCTCCGAGCCGCGGGTTTCGACGGCGATCTGACCATTGTGGGGGCCGAACCCCGGGCGGCGTACTCGCGGCCCGCGCTCTCCAAGGCGCTCCTCGTCGACGGCGGTTCCCGCGAACTGGCACCGCCCACGCACGAGGCAACCGAGGTGCTCGGGGTGGCGGCCGTCGAGCTCGACGTCGAGTCCCGCCGGGTGCGTCTCGACGACGGTTCGGACCTGACCTACGACGGACTCGTGATTGCCACCGGTTCCAGGGCACGGCGCCTGGGCGGCGACCACAGCGTGGAGCTGTCCTTGCGCACCGTGGACGATGCCCTGGTCCTCCGGGAACGGCTGGCGGCCCGGCCCACGGTCGTGGTTGTCGGCGCCGGTCCGCTGGGCATGGAGATCGYATCCGCGGCCCTGTCGGCGGGATGCCGGGCCACGCTGGTAGCCGACGGCCCGCCGATGCTGTCGCACCTGGGGCACTGCCTGTCCGACGCGTTCACCGCGGCCGCGGTAGCCCGAGGGCTCACGGTCGTCCTCGGCTCGGCTGCCGGGATCGACGACGCGCATGGGGTGGTCCTACGCGACGGATCACGAATCGACGCCGACCTGATCGTCAGTGCGATCGGCGACATACCCGACACGGAGTGGCTGGCCACCAGCGGACTGCTGACCGGCGGCCGTCTCGAGGTGGACTCGCGCGGCCGGGTCCGGCCCGACATCGTCGCGGCCGGGGACGCCGCCGCCGTTCCCACGCCTACGGGAATACGTCGAATTCCGCTGTGGAGCAGCGCTATCGAGCAGGCCAAGGTCGCTGCCAACGCGCTCCTGGCGGGCGACGATGCGCCGGAACTCGACCTCGAACCCAACTTCTGGACCGAGCAGTTCGGGCTGAACCTCAAGGCCACCGGCCACCTACCGGCCGCCGGTGAACCCGAGTTCCTGCTCGGCGACAGCCCGCACGGACCGTCGGTGATGCGCTGGACCCACGTCGGCGGTGACGGTGTCGCGGTCGCCGTCAACCATCGGATCCCGATCCCGAAACTGCGCCGCATGGCCGCCGCGGCCGGATGACGTCGACCCCTCGGAAGGAGGACGCGTAACTTCGTGTGGATGAACGAACCCGGTGATCACTCGAGTGATCTCGGCCTGGAGCGGCTTGCCTCGGTCAACCTCAACTTGCTGGTGCCGTTGCTGGCATTACTCGAGGAAGGATCGGTCACCCGCGCCGCGGCCAGGGTGGGCATGTCCCAACCCGCGATGAGTCATGCCCTGGGGCGGATGCGCCGACTGATCGGTGACGATCTGGTGACGCGGCAGGGAAGCGGCCTGATGCTCACACCGCGTGCCCTGGAACTCGTCGCACCACTGCGTGAAGTGCTGCGGCAGACCGCACAGGTAGTGAATTTCCCGGGCTTCGACCCCGCTCGCGACAGCCGCACCATCACTGTTGCAATGACCACCAGCACCGCATTCGTGGTCGGGCCGGGTTTGGCGCGGTTGATCGCCGAGCGGGCACCGAATGCGACTCTGCGGGTGCGCAACTTCGTTCAGCCGCAACCGAGCGACTTCACCGACGACGGCGTGGACGTCGTACTCCTGTCCGAGGCGTTCACATCGCCGTACCCGCGCGAGCGCCTGTACGAGAATCGCTGGGTGGTGATCGCCCATCCGGACAGCGATCCCGGGGCATCCGCACTGGATCTGCTCACGTCGCTGCCCCATGTCACCTACGACTCCCGGCACCGGGTGGCGCCGTACGCCGCGATGGACGCGCACGGCGTGCACTACCGGATCGGGCAATTGATCTGCGACCACCTGCTCATCCCGCACATGGTCGCGTCGGCAGGCGGGGTGGCGGTGCACACATTCCGGGTTGCTGTCGCGATGCGGGAACGGGTGGACCTCCGTATCGAGGAGTTCCCGCTGCCGGTCTCGCCGTTGCGGATCGACATGGTGTGGAATCCGCGTCTGGCGGATGCGGCGTTCATCGCCTGGTTGCGGGAGATCCTCGTCGACGCGACGGCTTTCGAGTTCTAGTCGTCCGACGCAAGTAGGTGGCACCAGGAGTCGGTGAGTTCGTCGAGGCACGCCTCGCGGGGAGTCTGCCAGCCGACCGCGAAGTAGCGGCGCGAGAGGTACTCCAGCTGACCGAACGCGAGCACGCAGCGAATCCGGCGCCGACCGGGAGGGAACCGCTTGGCCTGGTCCAGTCCCGCCGTCATGTCGCCGACGGCGGACTCGAACCACTGCTCGGTCTTGGCTGCGACGTCCGGCTCCTGGGCTGCCTGGTAGGACGCGGTGAGATAGGGCTTGATCTCGTCCCACTGTGAGAACTTGCGGTCCAGCCACTCCTGGATCTGGTCACGCGAGCCCGAGGCCACCACCGCGGTGAGCGTGGGGTCGTCGGCAGCGGTGAGTAGTGCGTCGACCTTCGTCAGCAGCGCGCTCATCACGTCGGCCTTGGACGAGAAGTGCAGGTAGAAGGTCGTCCGGGTCGATCCCGCGGCGCTGGCTATGTCATCGATCGTGGTTGCGACATAGCCCTTCGTACCGAACAGCTCGAGCCCTTTGGCGAGGAAAAGGTCGTAGGTCATTTGCTTCTGTGCGGCGCGGAGCGACATGACCTCAGATTGTAGCCGCAGTCCACCCACGAATCAGATGGACCATTAACCAAACTATTAAGCAACTCACTTGACGCTTTGTAATGTGAGTGGCTACTGTGGCTAGTACCACGTCATGCGCACATGACGTTGACGAAAGGAAGTGCCGATGAAGGGCTCCCAGACCGCCGAGAGAAACACCGTCCACACCGTTCTCGGCCCAGTTCCCGCCGACGAACTGGGGGTCGTCTCGGTTCACGAAGCGCTGCTGTCCGTGGTCCCGGGCGCGGAGCACGCATTCGACATCACCCCGGACCGCGCCGAGACCTTCGAGGTGCTGGTGGGGAAGCTCACCGAATTCCGGGACCACGGCGGGCGGACGATCGTCGACAGCACCGGCATGTTCCACGGCCGCGATGTCAAGCTCTACGAAGCGCTTTCACGCACGACCGGAGTGCACATCGTCGCGTCGACGGGCATGGGACCCGAGGAAATGCTCGGCGGATACTTCCTGACGCCGCAGACCA
The DNA here is from genome assembly GCF_056402215.1 of Rhodococcus sp. P4_B6. Lineage (NCBI taxonomy): Bacteria > Bacillati > Actinomycetota > Actinomycetes > Mycobacteriales > Nocardiaceae > Rhodococcus > Rhodococcus sp. P4_B6. The sequence continues at coordinate 66,543 of NZ_JBFUHV010000030.1, forward strand.
ATCCGCCGACGCCGTGGCCGGCAGACAAATTCGCCGACCTCTTCACCAGGGAGATCACCGAGGGCATGGTGGTTCCCCGGGTAGAACGCCGGGGTGCCGCAGGCCTGGTGGCTACCGCCGCGAATCCCGACGGCATGACCGCCACCGAGGAAAACCTCGTCCGTGCCGCGGCCCGAACCGCCCGCGACACCGGCGTACCGGTCTCTCTCCGCTTCGGTAAGGACGCGGTGCACGACCTCGGGATCGTTGTGGACGAGGGCCTGCAGGCCGACCGCGTCGTCGTCGGCGGACTCGACCGCAGGGATGCGGTCGACGCTGGCGCGCCGCTCGAGATCGCCCGCCGCGGAGCCTACGTCGCCCTCGACCACGTGGGTGTGGACGGCGGCATACACGTCACCGACGCCGAGCGCGCCACCCTGATCCGCGAACTGGTCGACGCCGGTCATGGCGACCGAATCCTCCTGTCGAGCAACGCCACCGGCGTGTCGGTGGGAGAACCGGGTCTCGATCTGCCGTTCAGCTACATCCTGTCGACTTTCGTGCCGATCCTCACCGCGCAGGGACTCGGCGTCACCGACATCCGGCGCATGCTCGCAGACAACCCGCGCGACCTGCTGTCGGTGCGCTGAGCACCCGACCCCACATCATCGAAGAATCGTCCTTCCCGAAGGGGAACTGCCTGTGTCAAGAGTGAACACCGTCCTGGGATCGATCCCGACCGAAGAGTTGGGCATCGTCGCCGTCCACGAGCACATCGGATACGGCATGCCCGGCTCCGAGCTGGATACGAGGTGGTGGAAGACCCCCGAGGAGCGGTACCAGGAGACCGTGCCGAAACTGCGCAAGTTCCACGAGTACGGGGGAGGGACTTTCGTCGACGTCACCGGAATCTGCAACGGCCGTGACGTCGACTACTACAAGTCGCTGTCCGCCAAGACGGGCGTCCACATCGTCGCCTGCACCGGCTTCGTCGGCGGCGACACCGCCCTGCCCTTCTTCGAACGCGCGAGCGTCGACTACCTGACCAAGCAGTTCGTCCACGAGATCACCGTCGGCATCGGCAACACCGGCAGCCGCGCCGGAGTCATCAAGGTCGGCGTCAGCCGCGGCGGCAAGATGACCGACCTCGACAAGCGCATCTACCGGGCCGCGGCTCGCGCCGCACTCGAGACCGGCGTACCGATCCTGACTCACCTGGCCATCGACGCCGAGAACGCCATCGCGATCTTCACCGAAGAAGGACTCCCGCTGCACCGCGTGCTGTTCGGGCATGCCGACGACGGAGTCAACGCTTCGAAGACACGCGACCGGTGGATCGCCGAACAGGGCGGCCGCGTCGGCTTCGACACCTTCGGCTACGAAACCGAACTCGAGGACCCGCCGTTCTGGGCCCGCCCGCGCAAGGAACGCCTCGACCACTTCCTCGGGTTCCTCGCCGCCGGTCACCTCGATCAGGCGCTCGCCGGCGTCGACGCCAACTGCAGCCCACTCGGTTGGCCCGGAGTCAAGGGTCACACCTGCAACTACCTGTTCGAGGACCTCATCCCGGATCTGCGCGAAGCAGGTCTGGACGAGGCGACCATCACCACGCTCTTCGTCGAGAACCCGGCCGACTTCCTGACCATCCAGACCTGACCCACCTCGAACCTTCGGCGCACCGGTGCGCCCACCCAGAGAGACACCACCATGCAGAGCACGCATCTGAAGAATCTGACCGTCGCCGTCATCGGCGCCGGGTACGCCGGCGCCGCATCCGCCAAGGCCCTCAGCCTGCTCGGCGCCGACGTCACCGTGTACGAGCAGGCCACCGAAATCCGTGAGGTCGGCGCCGGCATCGGCCTGCGCCCCTCCACCATGGACCGCTTCCGCCAGTGGGGCATCTTCGACGCGATTGCGAAGGTCAGCTCACCGAGCGACTACTTCGAGATCCTCACCGCCACGGGCGAACCGATCATGAAGGAATCGTGGCCGGGTATGGACGAGTACACCGTCAAAACCCACACTCACCTGATCCACCGCGGTGACTTCATCGAGGCCCTCGTGGGTGTCCTGCCCGGCGGCATGGTCGAGCTCGGCCACAAACTCGCCACCGTCGAGGACCGCGGCGAGCGTTCCCTGCTCACCTTCACGAACGGCACGACCGTCGAAGCGGATCTGGTCGTCGGTGCCGACGGCATCAAATCCGTGGTGCGCCGACAACTCTTCAGCGACAACGAACCGGTGTTCTCCGGCGAGCGGGCCTACCGTGCCGTCATCGATATTGCCGACGCCCACGGCATGGTCGTCGACGACAACCTACGCATGTACATCGGCAAGGGCACCAAGGTGTATCTGCTGCCCCTGCGTCACCGCAGCCAGGTCTCCTTCGACATCACCGCCCTGTGCCCCGACAGCAACTGGGCGCCACAGGTATCCAAGGACGACATGCTCGCCACCGTCGACGGCTTCGACCCGAGGATCGTCGACATCACTCGCGACCTCGACATGAGCATCGTCAACACCCGCGGCGTGTACGACATCGACCCGGTCGACACGTGGCATTCCGATTCGGCGGTCCTCGTCGGCGACGCCGCCCACTCGATGCTGCACCACCAGGGTCAGGGCGCGAACTCGGCGATCCTCGACGCCGGCGCACTCGCCGACGCCCTGCGGGACGCCGACACCGTCGCCGGGGCATTGGCGCTCTACCAGGCCACCCGCAAACCGGTCACCGACGAACTGCAGCGCATCTCCCGTCAGGGCTGGACCGAGGACGAGGTCGACGACGTCTTCCCGGGGCAGAAGCCCACCGCTCGGGCGCAGGCGTGACACGATGACCCTTCACCCCGCCATCGCCGACGTCCTCAGCACACTGCCGGCTCCGCCGGACTCGCTCGACCCGGCCGTCCTGCGCGCGATCGAAGAGTCGCAGGTCGCTCCGATCGACGAGCGCCTGCCCCTGCACACCGTCGAGGACACGACTGCACACACGCGCGTGGGTGAGGTGCCGATCCGCATCTACACCCCGGTCGAGGCCGACGTGTTCGGGTTGCTCGTCTACTTCCACGGCGGCGCGTTCTTCCTCGGAAGCCTCGACACCCACGACCACGTCGCCCGGAACCTGGCGGTCGAAACCGGACTGAAGGTCATCTCCGTCGGCTACCGGCGCGCACCCGAGGCGAAATTCCCGGCCGGACTGGACGATTGCGATGCGGTGGTCCGCTGGGTCGTGGAGCAGGGCGAGAGCCTCGGCTGGGACGGCGATACCCTTGCGATCGCGGGCGACAGCTCCGGCGGTACCTTCGTCGCGGCCGTCGCCGCAACGGCCCACGACGAGGGGTTCGACCGCATCACGCATCAGGTGCTGTTCTATCCGTCCTTGGACCTGGACTTCGACGTCGACCGCTACGACTCCCTCCGGGAGAATGCCGAAGGCTACGGTGTGGAGACGGCCGGGTTGAAACCCTTCAACGCGTTCTATTTCGACAGCGGCGCCGACCCCGCCGACCCGCGCGTCTCGCCCATCAAACGCGGCGACCTCACCGGCCTGCCGCCGGCCCTGATCGTCACCGCCGAGTTCGACCCGATGCGCGACGAGGGCGAGCTCTACGGCGCGCGTCTGAACGAGGCCGGGGTGAAGGCCACGGTCAGTCGCTACGCCGGCGCCAATCACGGCTTCGTCCAAAACTTCTCGTGGATCTCCGAGTTCCACCGGGCCTTCGAGGAGACGGCCGAGTTCCTGACGCGGCCGGGGGAGTGACGTGGCGAAGGACGGGACCATCCACCCGCTCGTCTCACCCTGGGGCCGGTTCGGGCTGTACAGCTTCTACATCGATGCTCCGGAGCCGGCGATCGTCGACACCGGCATCGCGACGTCGCCCACCGAGGGCATGGCGCCCGCCCTCGAGGCCCTCGGACGCCGTATCGAGGACGTCCGATGGATCCTGTTGACCCACGGCCACATCGACCATATCGGCGGGGCGCACGCGCTGTGGGAACTCACCGGAAGGCGCGCCCAGGTCGTCATCCACGAGGCCGACGCGCACCTGCTGCGCTCACGGCAGGCGCACGTCGACGAGTACCTGTCGGTGCGTGGGCAGTACCTGCACGACCCCGACGGTGAGGCGAAGCAGATCGCGGCGACGCAAGCGGTGATCTCCGGTGAGATGGAACCGACGATGCTGGTCCGCGGCGGCGAGACCCTGTCGCTCGGAGGAGGTGTCACCGTCTCGGTGCATTCCATCCCCGGCCACACACCGGGATCGGTGGCCTACGTCGTGGACGGTCGGAACTCCGTGTTCGTCGGTGACGCCGTCCAGGTCCACGGAGCGGCCAACGGATTCCCCGGCTACGAGAATTCGGATGCCTACCGGTCGAGCCTGGAGTACCTGCGGGACGAGATCCGCCCGAACCACCTGTACCTCGGGCATCCCTACCGGCGGGCGGACGGGGTCGCCTACGGCGTCGAACTCGACCGGGACCAGGCCGCCGAAGCGCTCCACGAAAGCCTCGACATCGAAGGCGACGTCCGCGGCGCAGCCCATCGGTGCCTGTGCGGGGGCCTACGCGAGATCGACTCGCCGTATTCGCCGTTCACCCCGGTGGCCGAGGACCTCGGCTACGACGGCGATCCCACCCTCGAACCGTCCCCGTTCTTCACGACGCTGCACGGCTACCGCACGCAGTACACCCAGAAAGTCTGACACAGAAAAGGAGTCGCGCCCCATGGCCGAGTTCCAGACGTTCGACGCGGGTGGACAGACCATCCGCATCCGCAAGGATCTCCGCGTCCCGATGCGAGACGGCATCGAGTTGGCAGCGGACGCCTACCACGGCGTAGACGACACACCACGACCGGCGCTGGTGGCGCTGAGCCCGTACGGCAAAGAGCTGCAGGCGCTCGCCCTCACCACACCGCCGCAGCGTCGCCCCTCCCCGATGTGGGACGGCTGCATCGAAGCCGGCGACATCGCCCGCGTCGTCGAAGAGGACTACGTCCACGTCATCGGCGATCTGCGCGGCTCCGGCGCCTCCGAGGGCGAGCACATCGGCAACTACAACGCCGGCGGCGTCTCCCTGGGCCAGGACGCGTACGACTTCATCGAGTGGGTCGCCGAACAGCCGTGGTGCGACGGCAACGTCGGCATGATCGGCATCTCCTACTTCGGGTCGATGCAGGTGCTCGCCGCCGCGGAGCGGCCGCCGCACCTGAAAGCGATCTTCGTCAGCGGCGGTCATTTCGACTTCTACGAGACCACTTATCACGGCGGCATCATGTGGTTCATGCCGCGTGCCGCCCGCGAGGGCCGCGGAGGCGACTCCGGCTGGGCCTTCACCGACAGCGTCAAGTCCCGCATGGTCGAGACGTGCTCCCCGGACGAGCTGAGGAAGCGCGTCGCGGCGCGCCTGGAGGATCCGGATGTGGCCGCCTGGCCGAACCTGGTGCACGTGCTGAACTACCCGAATCACCACGAGGCCTGGTTCGACATCGTGATGAACGACCTGGACGGCGAGTGGTACGAGGAACGAAACCCCATCACGCTGGCCCCGAGCATCGACATCCCCGTCTATCTACAGATCGATCAGGGTCGCGGCTGGACGGTGGACGGCACGATCGCGCTGTTCGACGCGCTGCAGGGACCGAAGAAACTCGATATCGGCCCGTACCCACCCATGCAGTCGCGGCCGTTCATCGAGGAACACGACAAGATGTTCCGCTGGTACGACTACTGGATCAAGGGCATCGACAACGGTGTGATGGACGAGCCGGCGGTCACCGTCCACGTCGAGGGCGCACGCGAATGGGTCACCGGTGACCAGTGGCCGCCGAAGGATGTGGAGTACCGGTCGCTGTACCTGCGACCGCGCGGCAAGCTGTCCACCGACCCCGAACCGATGGCCGCCCGGTACGCCGCCCCGGACGGCTTTTATCAGGCGCCGCTGACCGTCACCGACAAGGTCGAGATCCTGAAATGGGAGACAGCGCCGTTCGAGGAGCCCACGGAACTGATCGGCACCGGAGCCGCGCACCTCTTCGCGGAGATCGACCAACCTGACTCCAATTTCATTCTGCGCCTGTGGGATTACGCACCGAGCGGTCAACGCCAGCTGATCACCTCCGGGTACCTCAAGGCCTCGCACCGCGAACTCGACGAGCGCACTACCGAGGGCAACCCGCACCACCCACACACCCGCGCGCTGCCGGTCGAGCCGGGGACGATCGAGGAGTATGTGCTGCGCCTCTACCCCTTCGCCGCGACATTCCGGCCGGGGCATCGTCTGGTGGTGGAACTGTCGAACGCCGAACCGCCGGCGGACGAGCACAACTCGCTGCTACCACCGGATGCGTTCCATCTGCCGGTCGGCCGCCCCGTGACCCACAAGATCTACCGGGACGCCGCCCACCCGTCTCGCCTCGTGTTGCCGTTCACGACGCGCACGTCGGAGGAGAAGGTGTAGCAACATGTGTCGGCCGAGCACTGGCGCTCGCCGAGTCATTCGGTCACGATCGACTGGTGGAYCGCACCGCCCGACTCGCCCTCGCCGTCGACCGGCAGGGTGGGCGATGCCTGTGGTGTGGTCGGCGTTTCGGGCCGTTGATTCGTGAGTCTTTCGGCGCAAACCCGGTCCTTCAGGTCCGGGATGGCTGATCTGATGTTGTCGGACCGTGAAGCTAGTGTCTGGGTCATGGCGGGGAGGGTGGTGAAGCGGGCGTTCAAGTATCGTTTCTATCCGACTGCGGTGCAGGCGGAGCAGCTTGCTCGGACGTTCGGGTGCACCCGGTATGTCTACAACCGGGCGTTGGCCGAGCGGTCGCGTGCCTGGTTGCAGGAGCAGCGACGGGTGACCTACAGCGATACGTCGAAGATGCTCACCGGATGGAAGCGGGAGGCGGAGACGGAGTGGTTGGCGGAGCCGTCGAAGGGGCCGTTGCAGGAGTCGCTGCGGCAGTTGCAGGGTGCGTTCGAGAGGTTCTGGCGCAACCAGGCCGGCTACCCGCAATTCAAGAAGAAGGGCCAATCGAAGGATTCGGCGACCTACTTCTCGAACTGCTTCACCTACCGGGGTGGGGAGGTCCGGTTGGCCAAGCAGTCCGAACCGTTGGATATTCGGTGGTCGAGGCCGCTACCGGAGGGGGCCGTGCCGTCGCAGGTGACGGTGTCGCGTAACGCCCGCGGTCAGTACCACATCTCGATCCTCGTCGAGGACACCATCCGCGAACTCGCGCCGGCCGATCGGGTGGTCGGGCTCGACGCCGGAATCACCAGCCTSTACACGCTCTCGACGGGGGAGAAGATCACCAACCCGCGCCATGAGCGTAGGGACCGTGMGCGGCTGGCGAAGGCGCAGCGGATGCTGGCCAAGAAGGAGAAAGGATCGCGKAACCGGGCCAAGGCCCGACTGAAGGTCGCGAAGATTCATGGTCGGATCGCCGATCGGCGTCGCGATTATCTGCATAAACTTTCCACTCGGCTGGTGCGCGAAAATCAAGTGATCGCCGTCGAGGATCTGAGTGTGCGGAACATGGTCAAGATTCGGTCGTTGTCTCGGGTGATCTCGGATGCGGGGTGGTCGGAGTTCCGGTCGATGCTCGAGTACAAGGCCGACTGGTACGGGCGGCGGGTGGTGGCGGTCGATCGGTTCTGTCCGTCGTCGAAGACCTGCTCGGTGTGCGGGGCGGTCGCCTCGGCGATGCCGCTGGACGTGCGGGAGTGGACGTGCCGGTGCGGCGTCGTCCATGATCGGGATGTGAACGCGGCGAGGAATATTTTGGCCGTCGGACTGGCGGTGGCAGCCTGCGGAGACGGTGTGAGACCGCCTCGCACCTAAAGTGTGGGGAGGCGACTGTCGGTGAAACAGGAACCTCGGGACGCGAGTCCCGAGGAGAATCTCGGTCGTACACGGCCGAGAGGACGTCAAATCGGAGCCGATGATGATATCTCACGGGATTCCGGCATTCTTGGCCATGTCGAGCAGCAGAGAGGTGTTGCCGTTCGAGAGCGGACCGATGATGTAGTCGGACCGGATTGCGGTGAGACCGGGCACGCTGTCGGGCCACGGAGTGAGTTCGTGCCAGGCACGCGCGAGCTCGTCCAGCTCTCCGGAGTCGTGATCTGTGGGGGCGATGCCCGATTCGAGGAGCGCGGCGTCGAGGTTTTCGCGGTGCAGGGTATCGAGTGTCACGAACTCGCGAGCACCGGACCGGATGGGTTCCATGGACGGCTGGTAGCGGTCCCGCCACCGATCGGCGAACGCGGCTGCGTCCAATTCGAGCTGGTGGCGTTCCGCGTAGCCCGCCACAGCGGAGGCGATACCGGTTCGCCAGTCGACGACGGTGCCGAACGTATCGAACAACACGGCACGAATACTGCGTCCCGTCGACAGGGACCGGAACCGCGTACCACCCATGAGGCGTCCTTTCGCTCGAACGTACGACGTCGCACCACAATAGTGCGGCGACTCGCCGTCACGAGTCGCCGCGCGGATGGTTCAGACGCGTCGAACGGGCATGATCGAGCGCACCAGCGGGTCACGGAGGTACAACCCACCCCACACGAATATGCCGACATAGATCGGGAACAGTGTGGTGCTGACGATCGGCTGCTCGGTGAGCATGTTGGTAGCGACCGCTCCACCGAGGTATCCGGTGAGCAGCACGGCTCCCAGGATCGAGGTGGCGGGCACGATGTAGAGAATCAGGCACACCAGCAGAACCACCCCGATCACACGGTTGAGGTTCTCGGCAAAGCCCAGTTCGGCCATCGCATCACGCACCATCTGGGTGTTCGCGATGTGGATCAGCGAGTCGAACAGGAGAAACAGCACCGCGAGTGCGCTGACGACGAGCCCTGCGACTCGGGCCTTCTTCGTCGTTCCGTCCGTGGGAGCGGATGTCGCGTCGGACGCTCCGGTGGCGGGAGGTGTCGAGGTCATGAGATTTCTCCTTGTTGTTCAGGAAGCTGCACACCGCCGGCCTGGAATGTCCGCCGTCGGTGTAGCGCGGCATATTGTCCGCTCCAACACGCTTCGTGGGTCCTCACACCAGTACAGACCGGAGGTGCCGGGAAAACTCACCGCGGCGGGGTGAACTTGGTGCGCCACCCGCGCTTCGACCGCCCCCACGGAGGCTCTCCCAGGTGATTGGATGAATTGGTGCAACTCGTGATCGAGGCAACCGACCTTCCCGGATCGTCGTGCCCGCCGGGGGCCGATTTCCCCGGCTACGACAACATCCATGTGGCCGTGCAGCGCCGCGGTTCTCCCGGCGATCTGCTCGACCTGCATCCCGGGGACGCGGCCACCGCCCGCTGGGTTCTCGAGTGCAAGACGACCCCGACGCCGGCGGGTCTCGACATCACCGGGCCGTACGTACAGGGCCGTCCCGGTGCACGGTTCGTCTACCTGTCGTGGGGGACAGTCGACGGAGACGGCGGATTCGTCATGTTCCGACGGGCGAAGTTGATGTGGGCCGGGGTGGATCAGGCCACCGCGGACGCGGCGGCGTCGGCCGGGCGCATCACCGCGCGACTTGGACTCACCGACGCCCGCGGGAATCCCCTGTGCGCTGCAGTGCGACCGCCGTTGATCGAGTGGTCTGCGTAGCCACCGCGATCAGGACACGGGCACTTCCCACTCGACCACGGTCCCCGGCGCGCCGTCGCGGATGACGGCACGACCACCGAGTTGCGCGGCTCGGTTGCAGATGTTCGCCAGCCCGTGCCCCCGGACAGCGTCCGCGCCCATCCCGGTACCGTCGTCGGTCACGCTCAGCGCCAGACGGTCGTCGGCGGCGGCGACCATCACACGGCACGATGTCGCATGGGCGTGCCGGGCAACGTTGCTCAGGGCCTCGCGGAGCACCGCCTGAAGTTCCGGACCGGCGTCGTGGCCGGAGAACTGGTCGACCGGCCCGTCCAGGCACACGTCGGGAGTGAATCCGAGTGCGGCTGTACTGCTCTCGACGATCTCACCGACCGCCGCGCTCAAACTTGCGGTGCCGTTCGTCGGTGCGGTCGCACCACTCTCGAGGTCGAAGATGACCGCCCTCAAACCGCGAACGATGCTGTCGGTTTCGTCGATCAGCGGATCGAGATCCGCGGCAAGACGGGGATGCCGTCGAGCCAGGGAAGTCAATGCCAGGCCCAGCCCGAACACGCGCTGAATCGTCAGGTCGTGCAGATCGGCCGCCATCCGGGTTTGTTCGTCGTGGCGGGTTCGTTCGTGTTCCGCCTGCACGAGTAGCCGATTCTGGGTGAGCAGACTGGTCCGCATGGTGTCGACGGCGCCGCCGATCATCGACACTTCCCTCGGCCCGTCGGTGCCGATCTCCCGCTCGTAGTCGCCCTCGGCCACCGCGCTGATGTCCGCGACGAGACGCTCGATCGGCCGGGTCAGCAATCGTCGCGTCAGATACAGGGAGGCTATCGCGGTGCCGACGGCGAGAACGAACGCGACGGCGGTCGCGACATTTGCCAAGACCTGCGCCGAGCGAACCCGATCGACCTGTTCGGTCACCCGTTCATCCGTCAGGGCATTGAGGTCCTGAAGCTGTGAGCGCAGCCCGTCGAACAGTTCCTTGCCCGTCGCGGTCATGGCCACGACCTGCTCGTCCGCTATCTCGTTGTTGCGACGAGCGAGGATCTCCGGCTCGCTGGCCTGAGTGGTCCAGGTGTTCGCCGCCTCGACGACCTCGTCCAGCGTTGCCGAAGCCTCCGCGTCGCCGGCAAGGAGCGCGGTCAGATCCGACAGGGACGCGGCCGCGGMGTCCCTGCCTGCGTCGTACGGTTCGAGGAAACTCGGATCACCGGTCAGAACATAGCCACGCTGCCCGGTCTCCTGGTCCACATAGGCGGTCGTCAGATCCGACACGGCATGCTGTGCGGGCAGGAGGCGCTCGGAGAGCAGGGTCTCGGACGCACGAACCACCAGTCTCCCGTACACGGAAAACGCGGCAGAAACGGCGAACAGGGCCACGAGGATCCCGATCGCCAGCCACAGCAATGTCCGCAACGACATCCGTCTGGCATTCGCAGTCCGACCCGACATGGTCAGCCTCTCACCCGTTCCGAACACGGGATCGGGTGCATGGACGTCCCGACCCCGCCGGCTTCCACACTATTGCGCCCGACCTGCGCGGCGGAACCGATTGCCGAGTCCGATCGCCACCGGATCGTGGGTCACGCGGGAGGGTGCGCGCCGAGCCAGGTCGCTGCCCTGCGCGCCGACGCGCGCGAGAGCCACGCATCCTGAACGAGCTCCACCAATTCTTGCCGGGACAACTCGCCGATGCGGCTCCCCCGCAAGAGCACCGACAGGTGGCCGTCGAAGTGTGAGGTGGTGAAGAACGGTGTCGCGTGGTCGCGGACAAKCGCCTGCTTGTCGGCTTCGGACGGCACCCAGAACACGATCACGTCGTCATAGCGTTCCCCGGTGTCGGGGTCCGTCGCATCGGGTCGCGGATTGCGGAAGAACACGAACGACTTGCCCCCGATCTGGTAGACGGGATTGTCGCCGGGGCCGTGGATGACGGTGACGTGCGGCATGCCGAGAGCCAATTCGTGCACGTCTTCGACCCGTGCCGCCCGGCTACTGATTCCCACCGCACCACCCTAAATGCTCGACATCCGGTGCGCCTCCGTATCGGGTTTCAGGCCGTGTGTGCGCGTCCGGCCTCAGGTTTGTGTTGTGTTGTGCGCATGGATGAGTCGAAGGGCAGCGTCCCGGTCACGGCGGTCCAGGGCGTCGACGAGGTCGACGTGCAACTGCTGTCGTTCGGCGATGTATTCCGGCAGAGGTCTGTCGCCGACCGGTTCGACGGAGACGGTGTGGGATTCGATCAAATCGAGCAGGCTCAGGTAGATCGACTTCAGGATCGCGTTGGGACTCACGCGAGCGATCGCGGCGTGCAGTTCCCAGTTGGCTCGGACGAATTCCGTCGCGTCGCCGGCGTCGGCGGACTGCCGCATGACGTCGAGAGCGGTGCGCATACGAGTGATGTCGACGGCCGAACTGTGATCGAGTGCGTCCTCGATGAGCAGCGGGTCCAGCGCGTCACGGATGCGTACCGCATCGGCGACATCTCCTTCCGCGGCGTCGAGGGAGAGGATGGAGTTCCCGAGACGCGCGATGGGGGTGGGTGAAGCGGCAAACAGCCCCCCACCGGGTCCCGATCGGACTGTGATCACCCCACGTGACTGCAGAATGCGCAGAGCTTCGTTGAAGGTGCCTTTAGCGACGCCGCATTGTTCCTGGAGTTCCTTTTTCGTCCCGAGGCGCGCCCCGTGCTGCGCCTGCTCCGCGAGTTGACCGATAGCCAATGCAGCTTGCTCGGTCCGGCTCAGCGATGCGTCCATCATCATCCGCTGCGCGAGATCGGTCATCGTGTCCTCGTTTCGTCGTGCCCATCGCCGCTTCACCGCTGGGAGTCGGGCCAACGCCGATTCTACCGTATTGAGCATGCTTGATACGGATTGATTGGGTCGAGTCTCTTGACATGCGGCGCGGGTCACAGCATGCTGTAGCTATTCAACATGCTCAATAGGGCTCGATTGCGGTCCTATTGCACTCGCACCCGAGGAAGAGCAACGAACATGCAGGACAACACGCACGATGTCGTGATCGTCGGCGCCGGGCCCGTAGGACTGACGCTGGGTCGGATGCTCGGCCTGCGCGGCCACGACGTGGTGATCGTCGAACGCTGGCCGGAGCCGTTCCCGCTCCCGAGGGCAGTCCATTTCGACGACGAGATCGGCCGTGTCTTCCAATCGATGGCCCTGACCGAGGAGGTCCAGTCGATCTCCGAAGCCGTGCCCGACTACTACGAATGGCGCAATGCCGCCGGTGAGGCGCTGGTGCGGATCGACTGGTCCGGCACCGGTCCGAACGGCTGGCCGACAGCGAGCTTCTTCTCCCAGCCGCAGCTCGAGAAGGTACTGGCCGAGGCGGTGGCGACGATGCCGAACGTCACTCTGCTGCGCGGCGCCGAAGTGGTCGGTATCGACGAGGGCGCAGACGACGTCGCAGTGACATTCACCAGCACCGTCGTCAAACAGCGGCAGGTGCGAGCACGGTTCGTCGTCGGCTGCGACGGCGCGAACAGCTTCGTCCGTGAGCGCATGGGTGCGGCCATGCACGACGAGGGCTTCTTCTTCGACTGGCTGATCGTCGACACCATTCCGCTCGACGACCGCGAGTGGGCACCACAGAACTGGCAACTGTGCGATCCCGCCCGGCCGACCACGGTCGTGTCGGGCGGACCGGGGCGTCGTCGGTGGGAGTTCATGCGACTGCCCGGCGAGACGAGAGAAGAACTGAACACGCCGGAGAAGGCATGGGAATTGCTCCGGGCGTGGGACCGGACGCCGGAGAACAGTGAACTCGAGCGGCACGCCGTCTACACGTTCGCCGCGCGGTGGGCGGACCGGTGGAACGCCGGCAGGCTCGCGATCGCCGGTGACGCCGCGCACCAGATGCCTCCCTTCGCCGGGCAAGGCATGTGCTCGGGTATCCGCGACGCAGCCAATCTCTCGTGGAAGCTCGATCGCGTCCTGCGCGGCGAATCCGACCTCGCATTGCTCGATTCGTACTCGTCCGAACGCAGCGCGCACCTGCAGCATGCGGTCACGATGTCGGTCGAACTCGGGCGGGTCATCTGCGTCCTCGACGAGGAGAAGGCCACCGAACGCGATACCCGCATGATCGGCGGTGGCGCCGACCCCGCGAAGGTTTTGCCGGTCACAGCCCTTCCCGTCCTCGGAGACGGCGTCACCGCGCAGGACACTGACGGCGGCGGGCTGCGCGGGACCCTTGCACCACAGTTTCCGGTGCGGATCGGCGCCCACAGCGACCTCCTCGACGAGGTCACCGGCTTCGGTTCGGTCCTGCTGGTACGCGGTAAACCCGATGTCGCGCACGCGGATCCGACACTGCAGCGACTGCTCGACAGCACCGGCGTACGGCTGAAGACCGTCGAGGAGACCGGAGCACCGGATCTGCTCGACGGGACCGGTCAATGGACTCGGTGGTTCCACGGACAGAACATCAGCGCAGTGCTCGTCCGGCCGGATCACTACATCTTCGGCGCCGTCACCGACAACACCCAACTGACGGATCTGCTCAGCGAATACCGCGACCGACTGCGGACCCTAGACCCATCCCCTACCAGCCCCCACCCTGCAACCACCACCGTGTGAACTCACTCCAGGAGAACCACTTTCATGCGAATCGCCAATATCGACCACCGTGCCGCCCTCGTCCTCGGAGAGGAAGGTTCCGAGCGGGCCGTCGACATCGCCCACGCCTCCCGCGGCCGGTTCGGCCCGAGCCTGCAGGCTCTCTACGAAGCCTGGGACGACGTCACCGAATGGGCCGCAGTCCAGGACCTCTCGGCTCTGGCCGACGACAGCTTCCCGATCGACCGCACCCGGTTGGGTGCACCGTCGCCGGCTCCCCGGCAGGTGTTCGCCGTCGGCCTGAACTACCACGCCCACGCCGCCGAATCCGGCTTCGAATCCCCCACC
>NZ_JBFUHV010000031.1:0-79653 GCF_056402215.1 Rhodococcus sp. P4_B6
CGGGACGCCCGTTCGATCTGACGCAACGGACGTCCCGTTCGTCCGGTGGGGAGGACCGTCAGCGCCGCTTCGGGAGCTCCTCGATGATGTATTTGGCCATGCTGCCGAGCCGGGGGCGGGCGGGTTGCATGGTGTCCACCCCGAGGACGGTGAGCGGCGAGGCCGTGACGGAACCGACGCAGACGGGTGCGACCGGACCGTGGAACGCCTGCAGGAGGGCCTCGACCCGGTCAGTGTCCTTCGCGGTGCTGAGCAGCGAGGACACGGCGGGCGCACTGGTGAACGTGACGGCGTCGACCTCGGCGCGGACGATCCGGTCGAGCAGCGTCAGCAGTGGCTGCTGGTTCTCGGGTCGGATCCACCGGTACACCGACACGGCCGTCGTCTCGGCCCCGGCGCCGGCGAGGGAGACGCTGAGGTCGGTCATCGGTTCCCATTCGGTGATGGTGCCGTGCAACTGGACCGCGACGCGCAGTCCGCGCACGCCCTGGGCCACGAGGTGTTCGTGCACTTCCTCGGACGATTCGGTGTCGGGCGACCACTCCTCACGCAGGCCTGCGCCGCGCACGGCGCCCTTCGCCTTGGGACCGCGGGTGATGATCCGCGCCGACTGCAGGGCGGCGAGCAGCGCACCCTCCTCGTCCCAGGCCCGTGCCGCGTCCAGCCACCCCCGGAATCCGACGGCGGTGCTGACGACGAGGAGGTCTGGCGGCGACGCGATGATCTCGGCGGTGCGGGCGCGCAGATCGGAGTCGTCGACGAGCGGTAGCACGTGGATGGCCGGGGTGTGGACGATGGTGGCGCCGTGCCGTTCGAGGAGCGTGATGAACTCGGCGGCCCGGCGTTCCGCGGTGACGGCGATGGTCAGTCCGGAAAGTTCGTCGTTCGACATTCTCTCAGTGTGACGGACGAATCGCACTAAGCTGCCCACATGATCACAGCTGTGCACACTCTGGTCTACGCCGACGACGCCGAGGCCGCCCGCGATTTCTTCCGCGACGTGCTGGGCTGGGCGCACGTCGACGCCGGCGGCGGTTGGCTGATCTTCCGCACCGGGCCGTCCGAGATGGGTGTGCATCCCACCTCGGACGATCGGGGCGGTGAGCCGTGGTCGACCCGGCCGCATCACGAGATCTCGCTGATGTGCGAAGACATCGAGTCGACCGTGGCGGAACTCGAGGCCAAGGGTGCCGAGTTCACCCGCGGAGTCCGCGACGACGGGTACGGCCTCACCACCTCGCTGAAGATCCCCGGAGCGGGAGAGATGATGCTGTACGAGCCTCGGCACCCGGTGGCGTTCGAGCGTTAGGCCTTCGCCTGCGCGCTGCTGCGCGCCGGATTGGCCTGCTCCCCCACCTTGGGATCGGTCTCGGACTGCTTCGTCGACACCCCGTCGGCGATCCGGTCGCCGAGCGTCTTGTCGACGTTGCGCCAGTACTCGAACGCCTTCGCCAGGATCGGTTCGCTGACACCGTTCAGCAGATGGCCGACGATGTTGTCCACCAGGCGGTCCCGGGCGGCGTCGTCGAGCACGTCACGGACCATCGTCCCGGCCTGACCCCAGTCGTCGTCCTCCTTGTGGAGTGCGTAGGGCGAGCGGACCATGTCGCCGGCGCCATACCAGGTGGCGGTCTCGCCGACCTGCGACGGGTCGGCGTGCGGGCCGCCCTTGGAATTCGGCACGTACACCGGGTCCCCGGGGTTGTGGTGCCGCATGTTGCCGTCCTTCGAATACGAGTGGACGGGCACGTGCGGCCGGTTGACGGGCAGTTCCTTGTAATTGGCGCCGATCCGGTAGCGGTGGGCGTCCGGGTAGGAGAACAGCCGGCCGATGAGCATCTTGTCCGGGCTCGGTCCGATGCCGGGAACCAGATTACTGGGTTCGAACGCGGCCTGTTCGATCTCGCAGTGGTAGTCCGTGGGGTTGCGGTCGAGGGTCATTCTGCCGACGGGGATCAGCGGGTAGTCACTGTGCGGCCACACCTTGGTGAGGTCGAACGGGTTGAACCGGTAGTCGTCCGCATCCTCGAACGGCATGATCTGCATCTTCAGCGTCCAGCTCGGGTACTCGCCGCCGTCGATGTGCTCCCACAGGTCCCGTGTGTGGTAATCGGTGTCGACGGACGCCATCTGGTCGCCCTCGTGCTGCGTGAAGAACTCGATGCCCTGGTCGGTGTGGAAGTGGTACTTCACCCAGAACTTCTCGCCGGCGGCGTTCACCCACATGTACGTGTGGCTGGAGTACCCGTTCATGTGCCGCCACGTGCGCGGGATGCCCCGATCGCCCATCAGCCAGGTGACCTGGTGCGCCGACTCCGGGGACAGCGTCCAGAAGTCCCACTGCATGTCGTGGTCGCGAAGATTGTTGTCGGCGCGCCGCTTCTGCGAGCGGATGAAGTCCTGGAACTTCATCGGGTCGCGGACGAAGAAGACGGGCGTGTTGTTTCCGACCATGTCGTAGTTGCCCTGCTCGGTGTAGAACTTCACGGCGAACCCGCGAGGGTCGCGCCACGTGTCCGGGCTGCCGCGCTCGCCGGCGACGGACGAGAATCTGATCAGCAGATCCGTCTTCTTCCCAGGCTGGAAGAGATCGGCTTTCGTGTACGCGGAGACGTCCTCGGTAACTTCGAACCGTCCGAACGCCCCGCCCCCCTTCGCGTGCGGTTGGCGTTCCGCAACGCGTTCGCGGTTGAACTGGGCCATCTTCTCGATCAGATAGTGGTCCTGGAGGAGGATGGGCCCGTCCGTCCCGATGGTGAGCGAGTGTTCGTCACTCGTGACCGGGATACCGGCGTCGTCGGTCGTGAAGTTCTGTTCTGTCATCGCGATGCTCCTTCAGCAGACTGCTGGTCGCTACCGCGTACCCTCGCGTTCCGGAGGCGAAACAGTCCCGAAAGCCGCTTTGGCACTGACCTTCCACAGGTAGACCGCCGCGGGGAGCAGCGAGCCGATCAGGAGCAGGAGCGTCCAGACGGACGCGAGCATGAGCACGTCGCCGCCCGGCCCGCCGAACATGCAGAGCAGGAAACCGGCCCCCCAGCCGGCGAGCGGCAGCACTCCCGACCTGATCCGGCCGGTCGTGGACCGGGCGGCGATCACCAGCGCCAGATTGGCGACCGCGGCGACGAGAATGCTGATCGGAAACGGCGTGGCACCGAGGTAGCTGGGTAGGAACAGCACCGACAGGACGGCGCACAGAAAACCGTCGAACACCAGCAGCGCGAGGGTGACCCTCCCCACGGCGTCGAGGTGCCCGGGTTTCGCTGCGGTGCCGACGGTCATGTGTCAATAGTGGATCAGGCGACGGGCGGGTAGCCCAGCAGGGTCAGCAAATGGCTCTGCATGTCGGCGAATCCGTACAGCACGCTGTAGTACAGGTCGTGCTGGGCCGGCCACGAGGGCCGGAGCGTATCGACGAACGCGACGATGGCGTTCTGAACATCCCAGTTGTACATCTATCGCCTCTCCTGACGGGTGCCACGCGGACTCGACCGCGGCCGCTGCGTGACGTGCGCCACAGTGTAATACGTAACGCCGGTCACAGACACCTGCGGTCAGAGACTCACGCCAGCGAAGAGGTCCCGCTCCCGGCCGTCGGCGTCCCGATCCCCGAGGGCGCCGCGGACCAGCACGAAATGCTCCTCCACCAGGATCGGCTGCGCGATGTCGTTGGAGAGCGCGTACTCGGTGCCGCTCGGCGCCACGGTCACCTGGGTGGCGTGCGCCGACAGCGCGTTCCGCTTCGCGTCGAGCAAACCCCGCACGTCGATCACCGTCGTCACGTCGGCGGCCGGCACGCTCGGCAACTCGCCGGGCTCCGGCAGCCGCCAGCCGTCGGGAAGGTCGCCGATCCGGCAGAGTCCCGCCTCGAGCGCGCTCGCCTCGGTCACCGTCCAGTACAGTTTCGCGACCTCCCAGGGGACGCCCGCGTCGGGGAACTGTTCCGTTCCCGCCGCCTCGACGGCCGCCGTGACGATCCCGTGCGCCTGGATGTGGTCGGGGTGCCCGTATCCGCCGTCCGGGTCGTACGTGACGACGACGTGCGGCCGCACCTCGCGGATGACCGCCACGATCGCCGYGGTCACCGAGTCGCGGTCGGCGTTGACGAAGGCGCGCGGGTTCGCCGCCGACGCCGTGCCCGCCATGCCGGAGTCACGGAAGCGTCCCGCCCCCAGGAGGAATCGTGGCCGTCCCGCACCGAGAGACGTCAGCGCGGACGTCAGCTCGCCGATCCGGAACCCACCGAGCTGATCGGCGGCGCCGGCGACCAGGTGCGCCCACTCGTCGCCGATCACCTCACCCTCCTCGCCGAGCGTGCACGTCAGGACGTGGACGTCGGCACCCTCGGCGGCGTAGCGCGCGATGGTGCCGCCGGTGGTGAGGGTCTCGTCGTCGGGATGGGCATGGACCAGCAGAAGTCGCCGCTCACTCATTCCTTGATCCTGCTCCAGTCTGCTGCGTCACTGAATATTCCGACCGGCACGGCGCCCGTCAGCGATACCCCGTCGACGCCCGGCCCGGCCGCGACCAGCGTGCGGTCCTGCATGATCGGCAGCACCGCGGCCAGGTCCCAGAGCCTGCGATCGGCGTCGGCGAGGGCCTGTGGCACGTCACCGACTCCGCGCAGCGCGGCGTCGATGGACGGCTGCAGAGTGGGGTCGCAGACTCCCGACAGGTTGGACGGGGCCTCGGCCTCCGACACCGAATCACGTTCGGGGCCGGCGGTTTCGGTGTTCGGCTGGGTCGTCGCGACCACTGCGGGCGGACAGCTGTGCCGGGATGCCAGCGCCGTCGCCGGGTCGGACCCGGCGCGCGACCAGCCGACAACCGCTCCGATGTCGCCCTTGCTCAGCGACTCCCCGTACAACTCCTCGGCGGGCAGCGACGTCACGGTCGCGTCGATGCCGGCGCCGCGCAACTGGTCGGCCGCCGTGTTGGCGACGGCGCTCGCGGTGTCGTCGCCCTCGGGTGTCCCGATGACGAGCGTGAGCGGGACGCCCTCGCGGACGAGCCGGGTGGGCGGCACCGTACCTGCGGGAACGACGGTGCCCGGAGGTGTTTCGGCGACGTAGCCGTATTCGGCCAGCTGCGCCAGCACCTGTTCGCGGCTCGGCCGCGCGGGTGCGGTCGCGCTGTAGCCGGGATCGGACGGGGCGTAGACCTGCGAGCGCGCCGGGACCGCCGAGGCCTCGCTGCCTGCGCCGACGACGGCGAGCAGTTCGGTGTCCAGCAGGTTCAGCAGACTCTTCCGCACCCGGACGTCGGCGAGTTCGGGCACCCGGCCGTTCAGCGTGAGGTCGAGTCCGCGGGGCTGGAACGACGCACCGGTCCGCACCGTCGGGATCGCGGCGAGCTGAGCGGAAGTCGCTGTGCCCCCGTGAATCTGAACGATCTGGGTGTCGTTGTTGCGCATCGAGTCGGCGAGCTGCGACGGGGTGCCGTCGCGGCGCATCAGGATCTGGTCGGGGGTCGCCGGCTTGTCCCAGAACCGGTCGTTGCGTTCGAGCAGGATCTCGTCGCGGCCGCGGTCGATCGACTTGATGTGGAAGTGTGCGCCCGACACCGGGATGTTCTCGGCCAGTCCGGTCGCGAAACCGCCCGGGGAGTCCTTGATGAGGTGTGACGGCAGCAGGTCGGTGAAGAGTTCACGCCACGCCGGGTAGGCGGCCTTCATCACGACGGTGACCGTCTTGCCGCCACCCGAGGACCGGACGTCCTGGATCAGGTCGTAGCCGGCGGGGTCGACCACGCCGGGGGCGCTGATCATCTGCTGCCACAGGTAGCGGAAGTCCTCGGCGGCGATGGGCGCGCCGTCGGACCATTGCGCTTCGTTGCGCAGCTGGTATGTGACGGTGAACGGTTCCTGCGACGTGACGTCCGCGGAGATGACGAGGGAGGAATCGGGAATCCAGATGCTGCCGCCCGGGTGCGCCGGGTCGGGCACCGGCCGGAACGGGCTCGGCAGGACAAGGGCGCTGACCGCGGAGTTCGCCGGCGACTGGTCCGACAGCAGGTGCGGGTTGAATCCGCTGCCCACGTCGTCGATCGCGACGACGACGGGCTGCTTCTCGGTCGGCGACACCGTCGGCTTGGGGCTGTCGGTGCTCTCGACCGGCGGAGGCGGATCGGCGGTGCACGACGTGAGTACCGCCGTCGACAGTGCCAGCAGGAGTGCGGTCACTGCCGCACCGTTCCCGCGCCTTCGGCCCCGAACTCCCCGAACTGCCCGAAGTCCCCGAACTGCCTGGACTCTCTCGAGTCGACCCCCAGCACCCACCGCGCCGCCTTTCCTCAGAGATACCGGAAGGCTCCGGAAACCCACGAGCGAATGTACCTTCGGTCGACGATCGATCGAAGGTACATTCGCCCGGTTGTGTTTGACGTGGTCGGACGTGCCGACTACAGGGCCGCCTTGTCGCGGGCCTTGGAACGCGAACGCTCACGGGCACGGTCGGTGGCCGACAGGTGCACCTTGCGCACCCGCACGACCTCCGGGGTGACCTCGACGCACTCGTCGCCGGCGCAGAACTCCATCGCGCCTTCGAGCTCCAGCTTGATCGGCTTGGCGAGGGTCTCCATCACGTCGGCGGAGGACTGACGCATGTTGGTCAGCTTCTTCTCGCGGGTGACGTTGATGTCGAGGTCTTCCTGGCGCGGGTTGATGCCCACGACCATGCCCTCGTAGGTGTCGGCGCCGGGCTCGACGAAGAACGTTCCGCGGTCGGCGAGCTGGATCATCGCGAACGGGGTGACCGAGCCGGTGCGGTCCGAGACGAGCGAGCCGGTGTGGCGGGCGCGGATCTCGCCTGCCCACGGTGCGTAGCCGTGGAAGACGGCGTTCGCGATACCGGTGCCGCGGGTCTCGGTGAGGAAGTCGGTGCGGAAACCGATCAGGCCGCGCGACGGGACGATGAACTCCATCCGGACCCAGCCCGCGCCGTGGTTGGCCATCTGCACCATCTTGCCCTTGCGGTTGGCGAGGAGCTGGGTGATGGCGCCGAGGTACTCCTCGGGGCTGTCGATGGTGAGCTCCTCGAAGGGCTCGTGCACCTTGCCGTCGACCTGACGGGTGACCACCTGCGGCTTGCCGACGGTCAGCTCGAAGCCTTCGCGGCGCATCTGCTCGACGAGGATGGCGAGCGCGAGCTCACCACGACCCTGGACCTCCCAGGCGTCGGGGCGACCGATGTCGAGAACCTTGAGCGAGACGTTGCCGACCAGTTCCTGGTCGAGGCGCGACTTCACCATGCGGGCCGTCAGCTTGTGTCCGCTGACCCRGCCGACGAGCGGCGAGGTGTTGGTGCCGATGGTCACCGAGATGGCGGGCTGGTCGACGGTGATCCGCGGCAGCGGCACCGGGTTCTCCAGGTCGGCGAGGGTGTCGCCGATCATGATGTCGGCGAAACCGGCGACCGCGACGATGTCACCGGCGACGGCCTTCTCGGCGGGCTGGCGCTCGACGCCCACGGTGGCGAGCAGTTCGGTGATCTTGGCCTTGGTGACGACGGGCTCGCCGTCGACCTCGCGGCACCAGGAGACCGTCTGCCCCTTGGTCAGCTCGCCGTTGTGGATGCGGACCAGCGCGAGACGTCCGAGGAACGCGGACGCGTCGAGGTTGGTGACGTGAGCCTGCAGCGGCGCGTCGACGTTGCCCTTGGGCGCGGGCACGTAGTTGAGGAGGACCTCGAACAGGGCGTCGAGGTTCTCTGCGTCCGGCGCGTGACCGTTCTCGGGCTGAACCTTGGACGCCTTGCCCTCACGGCCGGAGGCGTACAGAACGGGAAGGTCGAGGGCGAGCTCGGCGGCTTCTGCGGCCTCGTCGTCGAGGTCGGAGGCCAGGTCGAGCAGCAGGTCGTGGCTCTCGGAGACGACCTCTTCGATGCGGGCGTCGGGACGGTCGGTCTTGTTGACCACCAGGATGACGGGCAGTGACGCGGCGAGCGCCTTGCGCAGGACGAAGCGGGTCTGCGGCAGCGGGCCCTCGGAGGCGTCGACGAGCAGGACGACACCGTCGACCATGGACAGGCCGCGCTCGACCTCGCCGCCGAAGTCGGCGTGACCGGGGGTGTCGATGACGTTGATGACCGTGACACTGCCGTCGCCGTGGTGCTTGTGGACGGCGGTGTTCTTCGCGAGGATGGTGATGCCCTTCTCGCGTTCGAGGTCGCCGGAGTCCATCACGCGATCGACCAGTTCGGCGCGCTCCTCGAATGCCCCCGACTGACGCAACATGGCGTCGACGAGAGTGGTCTTGCCGTGGTCGACGTGTGCGACGATGGCAACGTTACGGAAGCTGGTGATGGTCACGCGGTGGCTCTCCTGGCTGAGTTGATTCGGCCACGCGAAAGTTCCCTCGCACGGCTTTCTGGCGGCCGCCTTGTCATCTCGATTCAGAATCCTCGTCGAGGCGATGGTAAATCGCCCAGTACAGGCATCGCGGCCACGTGAATACTACCCGCCCGAACGGCTACTTCGCGCATCGCCGGCTTCGCGGGGCATGCCCGACCAGCGTAAAGTGATCTGCGCCACGTCGAATTCGGCCCTTCTCGCGTGTGCGGTGGGGTCGAAAGCTGAGGGGACGCTAACCTGAGCGGAGCCGGCGGATACCGGCGTTCACCGGAGTAGGAAGGCCGAGCCGAGTATGGGCAAGGTGAAGGCCAGCAAGGTCTCGGGTCTCAAGCCGAAGAAGAAGTGCTGCCGCAGCAAGACGCGGTGCATCAAGTGCCCGGTCGTCATCATGCGCATGAAGAAGCTCGAGAACGAGGGCGCGTCCAAGAAGGACCTGAAGAAGGGGCTCAAGAAGGCCCGCGCGGCGTGAGGTCAGGCCCACCCGTTCAGGTGCAGCCGCAGGTCCGGCACCCATCCGCGGTCGTTGCCGACGAGGTCGATCTCGCCCAGTTCCCGCCCGTCCACCCATCGCAGTTCCGCGTGGTCGAGCGCGGCGGGTGTTCCTGACACCAGTTCGACGCGGTACGCGCGCAGCACCCGGCCGTCGGGCAGCGGCACGTCGTCACCGATCCGGTCGCCGCCTGACACCTCGACCCCGAGTTCCTCCCGCAGTTCGCGGCGCAGCGCGTCCTCGGGGCTCTCCCCCGCCTCCGCCTTGCCGCCGGGCAGCTCCCACAGTCCGGCGAGTTCCGGGGGCCGCGTCCGCTGTGCCAGCAACAGCCGGCCGTCGACGATGATCGCGGCCGCCACCACTTCACCGGTGTTCTCGACAGGTCTTGCACGTTCCTCGGGCACGGCACCATCATGAGGTATGGCCGAGTTGCTGTCAGACGGAGAGATCGACACCGCGCTCGCAGGACTGCCCGGGTGGCAGCGGGCGGGTGATTCCCTCGTCCGCACCGTGGAGTCGCCGAGTTTCCCCGAAGCGGTGGAGCTGGTCCGGAAGGTCGCGGAGGCGGCGGAGGCCGCGAACCACCATCCGGACATCGACATCAGGTGGCGCAAGGTCACCTACACGCTGTCGACGCATTCCGCGGGCGGTCTCACGCAGCTGGATCTGGATCTTGCTGCGCAGATCGACTCACTGGCGGGCTGATCTCGCCGACGGCCGCGGTGGCACGCTTCGTGCGTCGCCCGGCGTAGGCCACCCAGAGGTAGACACCGAACGCGCCGACGACGTCGACGGTGCCCAGCCACGCGAGTACCGCGGGCCGGGAGATCAGCCAGATCGAGTCCTGGAAGAAGCTGAGCACCCAGGGCACGCCGATGAGAGTGGTGACGAGCCAGTACCCGGCGAGGATCCGGGTGCCGAGCATCGAACCGTAGGGGCCGTGCAGCAACCAGATCAGCATCGGGATCACCCACACCCAGTGGTGCGACCACGAGATCGGTGAGACGAGCAACCCCAGCAGCTCGACAAGGATGAGGGTGCCGAGCCGATCGTCCCGGGCGATCGCCCGCCAGGCCAGGCCGGCGAGGACGACGGTGACCGCCACCGCCAGCAGCCAGAGGACGCCCGTCTCGACGTCGTACCCGAGCAGCCGCGACAACGCGCCGCGCAGCGACTGATTCCAGACCGAGCCGACCGGCCCGATGCGATCCGCGTCACCGAGCAGGTGGGTGAAGTACTCCCGCGCCTCCGAGCCGATCAGCAGGTAACTGACTCCGACGGTCGCGGCGAACGCGACCCCGGAGAAGACGGCGGCCTTCCAGCGGCGTTGCATCAGGAAATAGAGGCCGGTGATCGCCGGGGTCAGTTTGATCCCGGCGGCGAATCCGACGAGCGCACCGGACAGCCACCACCGGGAACTGCGGACCGCGGTCATCACGAGCAGGGCCAGGAAGACGTTGATCTGGCCGTAGTCCAGCGTGGTGCGCACCGGCTCCACCCACACCCCGACCGTGGTCCACAACACCGCGACCGCACGCCAGTGCGGGCTGCGCGCGGCATCGCCGAGCACGAGCCCCAGACTCATGCGCGCCAGCGCGTACAGGGCGAGGATGGTGAGCAGTTGCCAGCCGACCCCGACCAGCGGGAACGGCAGGTAGTGCAAGGGAAAGAAGACGAGCGCCGCGAACGGCGGGTAGGTGAACGGCAACGGAAAGTCCGGTGTCACTTCCGAATAGGTGAAGTCGTAGAGACTGCCACCGTGAAGCGCCTCGGAACCGTCGACGTAGACGTGCAGGTCGACGAGGTTCATCCCGTTGGGGCTCAACAGCGTCCACGCCATCCGCCCGAGCACCGACAGCACGAGAAGAACAGGCGCGCATCGCAACAAGGTGTGCAGGGCGGATGTTCCCCGGGTGGACGTGGGTGAACGCTCGGAAGTCGGGTCGTCGGAGGCTGCTCCGCCGTCGGACGCTGCATGGTCGGACACAGTGTGGCGCTCTCCCGTGAGGTGTGTAGATGTCTCAGCCGATCCCGAAACGGTCCCGCACAGCGTAGACGGCGCCGCCCGCTGCCTCCGAGGTGTCCGTAGCCGTGCGTAACAGTTGCATCACCAATCACACGAACCACACGTGCCACAAGCTATCGTCACCGGAGGATCACCGTCGGGGTCTGTATGCCATACACTCCCACCGGGGTGCCGCAGCTACCGGTGAACGAACTCGTGAGCTGTACAACCCGGGGGCGCTGTACATAGAGTGACCCCCCGAGCCGTCAGACGTGGATTGTTTTGTCGTCCACGCTGTTATGACTAAGGATGGGGAGACTGTGCTTCGAACCCGAGGTATGCGCAGAGCAGTAACTGCTCTCGCCGTTGCCGCAGCAGCCGCTATGGCAGTGCCGGCCCAGGCGATCGCGCAGCCGACGCCGCCGCCCGTGCCCGAAGGCATCCCCGTGGAGATGCTCGCGTCGTTCGCACCCGCCATCATCGGCGCAGCCGCTGGTACCGAAGACATCGCCGCAGGACCCCAGGACGCGATCCTGGACCAGGCCCGCAACCTTCTCGAGTCCCCCGGCATCCCGCCGGAACTCAAGTCCACCCTCGAACGCGTCATCACGTTCCTCGACGGCAGTGGCGGCGGCGGTCCCGAGATCCCGAAGGAGAACGCGCCCGTCATCGCGCAGTTCCTCTACCCGACCATCGGCAAGGGCTGCATCGGCGAGGGCGCCGACTCGGTCGGCACCGCGCTCGCGGTCCCCGGCCCGGCCCAGCTGCCCCCGCCCGGCCCCAAGGCAGGTCAGGCCGGTTTCGTGTTCACCGCCCTCGGAACCAGTTCCGTTGCCGCCGAACAGCCCGAACCGCTGACCGTGACGTGGATCAACCTGGACAACCAGCGGCGCGCCACTCAGAACCTCACCAACGAGGCCAAGATCAACCCCGACGGACCGGCAACCCTGTCGGCGATCGCGGACACCGGCCCGGGCCGCGTCCTCGCGGTCGTGTCGGGCGGACTGACGACCCAGAAGGAGGGCGCGGCGCCGATCACGTGCAGCTTCCTCCCCACCGTCGGCATGTTCCAGGTCGCGTAGCACTTCACAGCTGAACGAGCGAGGGGCCCTCCGGACTTTCCGGAGGGCCCCTCGCTCATGTCTGCGCCGCTTCACTGTTTGCCGACGGCGCCACCGTGGTAGACCGAGGAATGCCCTCGACGCATCACACAACGGACCACTCACTGCGATCGCGACACGCCCGGCGTTCCATCCTGTCGATCCGTTCGGAAGGATCGATCCTCTCGATCGGTTCCGCCTATTCGGTCCTGTCGATCGGGAGTGTCGGCTCGGTGCTCTCGATCGGGTCCGTCGGATCGGCAGGCTCTGCACTGAGCACCGCCTCGTTCGCCAGCCTCGGATCGGCGTTGTCGGGGCTGTCGCGGTGGTCTCTGCTGTCGTGGAAGGGCTGGCACGACGCGCCGCCCGAGCACCCTCACCTCACGGTCATCGCCGACGAACCGGACCTCGCCCGGGACGCGACCGCGCACGTCCAGTCCTGACGACGTCCGGTCAGGTCGTCCGGCCGGCGCGCGGCCAGGAGTTGCCGTCGTACTTCTCGATCTCGCCGTTGAATTTGGTCAGCAGGCGGCGCAGCTCACCCCGGTCGTGGTCGCTCCACTCGGCGATGATGCGTTCGACACCGTTCCTGCCGAGCGCCCGGTCTGCGTGAAGCTGCTCGAGCCCCCGCGCAGTGGCCTCGACCTTGCGGGCCATTCCCCCGTCCGGGTCGGGGACCCGCTCGACGAGTCCGCGCTTCAGCAGCGCGCCGATCTGCCGGTTGATCGTCGAGATGTCGAGCCGGAACGCCTCGGCGAGCTGTTTCAGGCTGAGCGGATGTTCCAGTTCCAGGCGTCCGAGAAGCAAGTAGGCGGAACGGTCGAGTTGGAATCCCGCCCGCTGCGCGTGGGCGTGATAGCGCGACAGCAATGTCAATTCGTTCTCGACATCAGCCACCACCTCGTCGCGATCGGACACCGGCACCTCCCAGAGTTACCGTCATTCTGCCCGAGGCACGGTTACCTCGACCGGGACATCATTGTGCATCATACACATCATGTGTAGCGTGCACATTCCGGTACCGCGGGAGCCAATCAGGATCCGTTGACGAACAGCGCGGTGTAGAGAACCGACGCGACGGTGTACACGACATTGATCAGCAGATCCATGGCAGAACCTCCGGGTTCCAGAGTGAAACGAGTGACAACAGGTAATCGGAGTCGACTCGGGTGGCGTTTCAACGATCCCATCCACTGGAAAACACCCCACAACAGAACTGAAACGTGTTCTCATTCTTCGAGGCACGCAGACGCGGTGCCGGACGAGAGAAGGGGATGCACCATGCCGTGGAGTCGCGCCGAACTCGACGAGGCGTTCGCGCACTACCAGCGAACCGTCAGCCGCTGCGTCGAACTCGGAGACTGGGACGGATTCGCCGACCTCTTCACGGAGGACGCCACGTACGTCGAGCACGCGTTCGGGCACTTCGCCGGACGCGAGGCCATTCGCACCTGGGTCACGCGCACCATGTCGGCCTTCCCCGGAAGCCGGATGACCGAGTTCCCGGCGAACTGGTACGTGATCGACGAAGACCGCGGATGGGTGATCTGCGAGATCGACAACCCCATGGAGGATCCCGGCGACGGCTCGCGGCACGCCGCCGCCAACATCACGATCCTCCACTACGCCGGCGACAACCTGTGGTCGCGCGAAGAGGACGCGTACAACCCGATGAACTTTCTCGCCACCGCCAAGAAGTGGTGCCGCGCAGCGGAATCCGCAGGCAACCTACCAGAAGACGCGCGGCAGTGGCTCTCGAAGACGGGTGATCGACCGGCAGCCTGACCGGTCACCACTGCCCGTAGTCGGGTTTGAGAATGTCGTTGAGATCGATGCCCACGCCGTCGACGTTGCTCGCGTCGATCTCGTACTGATGCAGGTGCGCCGACGGGTGCACGTACCCCTCGGGCGTGCCCCAGTCGTGCTGCCAGTACCACGACCCGAGCCCGGCGAGTACCGCCAGATCCAGGGTCTTGGAGTTGGCGTAGATGCCGGTGTTGCCCTTGCCGACCACCGACTCCCACCCGGCGAGGTACGGGGCGATCATGGTGAGGAAATCTGCGGGCGAAGGATTGTCGTCGATGGACGCGTAGATGGGGCGGTCTTCGGGACCGCCTGCGGCGAGGTGCAATTCGAGCCCGCGCTCCGCGTGCCGTTTGCCCGCCTCGAGCCCGCCGCGCCAGTCGGCGGTCGGCCCCTTGCCGAACTGATAGCACGAGACGACGGACAGTCCGGCGTCGAGCAGCGCCTGCGCCTCGTCGGCGAGCATCGGCTTGCCTTCCATCCATTCGGCGCCGGGACGGCGATCCGACACGTAGCGGATGGCGCCGTCGTATCCGGCCTCGAGGATGGCGTCCGCCGAAGGCACGCCGCCCGCGTAGTCGATCAGGATGCCGAGGCTGTCCGCCTTCGCGACGGCGACAGAGGACGTGGTGGACGTGAGCGCCGCGATCCCGGCCACGGCGGATCCCGCTGCCGCGTACCGGAACAGGTCTCTCCGAGAAATCTGCACTGTCGCCCCCATATCCGATCGGTCGCGCTCCGGCGTGTCTCCGACATTCACTCTCGCTCAGTCGGTATGTTGTCCGGTTTGCATTCCACCACACTCACACGGGTCCCGCCAGCCACTTGGACTACATCCGTCACATCGAACACTCGCGACCCGCCGGCACCGCCGGGTCAGCGGAAGAACACCGCGGCCTGGTCCGCCAGTTCCAGCGCCCCCTGCGGCAGGATTCCGAGCACCACCGTCACCACCACTCCCACCGCGATGGCGGCGGCGGTGAACATGCTGGGCACCACGATCGTCGGGGCGTCGCTCTGCGGTTCCGAGAAGAACATCAGGACGATCACCCGGACGTAGAAGAACGCCGCGATCGCGCTGCTGACGACGCCGACGAGGACGAGCGGAACGGCACCGCCCTCGATGGCGGCCTGGAAGACCGCGAACTTGCTGACGAACCCACTCGTCAAGGGGATTCCGGCGAACGCGAGCAGGAACAGGGCGAAGACCCCGCCCACCAGAGGCGAACGCCGCCCCAGCCCCGCCCAACGGGACAGGTCCGTCGCCTCGCCCCGGCTGTCCCGCACGAGTGTGACGACGGCGAACGCGCCGAGCGTGCTGAATCCGTAGGCCAGCAGATAGAACATGGTGGACGACAGACCCGCCCGGTTGGCCGCGACCAGACCGGTGAGGATGAATCCGGCGTGCGCGACCGAGGAGTACGCGAGCATCCGCTTGACGTCGTTCTGCGTGACCGCCATGACGGCACCGACCACCATGGTGAGGATGGCGACGCCCCACATCACCGGCCGCCAGTCCGCGCGGAGGTCGGGCAGCGCGACGTAGAAGATGCGCAGCATCGCCCCGACGGCCGCGACCTTGGTGGCCGCCGCCATGAACGCGGTGATCGGTGTCGGCGCACCCTGATAGACGTCGGGGATCCAGGAGTGGAACGGGACCGCGCCGATCTTGAACAGCAGTCCCACCGACAGGAGCGCGGTGCCGATCAGCGCCAGCGTCCGGTCCTCGGCGCCCTCGGCGAGCGCGTCGGCGATCCCCGGCAACGCGACGGTGCCCGCGTAGCCGTACAGCAAAGCCACCCCGAACAGGAAGAACGCCGACGAGAACGCCCCGAGCAGAAAGTATTTCATCGCGGCCTCCTGCGACAGGAGACGGCGGCGCCGCGCCAGCCCGCACAGCAGATACAGCGGCAGCGAGAGCACCTCGAGCGCCACGAACATGGTGAGGAGGTCGTTGGACGCCGGGAACAGGAGCATCCCGCCGACCGCGAACAGCGTGAGGGGAAAGACCTCGGTGTGCCCCGGGGCGTTCCTGGTGGCCTCCCGCTCGGCGACACTGCCGGGGACGGCGAACGCCTGCGGGGTGAAGGCGTCGGTTCCGCCTTCGGGCTCCGCCCCGCGGACGGCCGTGACCTCCGCGGTCGCAGCGCCGACCCCGCTGTCGACGCTCCGCTCGGCGATGATCAGGATCGCCGGGATCGAGATCAGCAGGATCGTGCCCTGGAGAAACAGCGTCGGACCGTCGACGGCCACCGCTCCCCCGACCACCGAGTCGCGGGTTCCGGCCAGCAGGACGACGGCCACGAATGCCGCGGTGAGTCCGCCGAGCGCGAGAACGAGATGGCTCGAATAGCGGCCGCGCCGGGGCAGGAACGCCTCCACGAGCACACCGGCCACAGCCACGCCGAACACGATCAACATCGGCGCCAGCTGGCCGTATTCGATGTCCGGCGCAGGCAACGGCGCGGACTGGGCGAGGACGAATTCGGAGGTACTCATCAGGGTGTGCCTCCCTCTGGGTCCTGCCCGGCGACGGTGGGGGCAGGATCGTGCTGACCGACGGTGACGAGGACGTGGCTCACCGCGGGGGTGATGACGTCCAGCACCGGCTTGGGGTAGACGCCGAGGACGAGCAGCAAGGCGATCAGCGGTGCCACGACCGCGATCTCACGGCGCACGAGATCGCGTACCGTTTCGTTGCCCTCCTTCAGCGGTCCCGTCATCATCCGCTGGTAGAGCCACAGCACGTAGATCGCCGCGAGGACGAGCGCGAGAGTCGCGACCACGGCAGCGATCTGGTACCGCGAGAACGTCCCGACCAGGACGAGGAACTCACTGATGAAGGGCGCCAGGCCCGGCAGCGACAGCGTGGCCAGCCCCGCCACGAGGAACGTGCCCGCCATCACCGGAGCGACCTTCTGCACGCCGCCGTAGTCGGCGATGAGGCGGGTGCCGCGCCGGGACACCAGGAACCCGGCGATCAGGAACAGCGCCGCGGTCGAGATGCCGTGGTTGACCATGTACAGCGTCGATCCGGCCTGCCCCTGGCTCGTCATCGCGAAAATGCCGAGGATGATGAACCCGAAGTGCGAGATCGACGTGTACGCGATCAGTCGCATCACGTCGGTCTGTCCGATGGCCAGCACCGCGCCGTAGATGATGCCGATCACCGCCAGCACCGTGACGAACGGCGCGAAGTACGCGGACGCGTCCGGGAACATCTGCAGGCAGAACCGCAGCATCCCGAACGTGCCGACCTTGTCGACGACGGCCATCATGAGCACCGCGCTGGCCGGGGTGGCTTCCACCGCCGCGCCCGGCAGCCACGTGTGGAACGGCCACAGCGGGGCCTTGACCGCGAAGGCGAACATGAACCCGAGGAACAGCGCCTTCAGCACACCGGGGTCGGCGTCCAGACCCTCCGCGACGATCACCCGGAAGTCGAAGGTGCCGCCGCCGAACGCGTCCTGGCGCGCCGTCACCACGTACAGCCCGATGACGGCCGCCAGCATGATCAGGCCGCCGAACAGGTTGTACAGCAGGAACTTCACCGCGGCATACGCCCTCCCCGCCCCGCCGAATCCTCCGATCAGGAAGTACATGGGGATGAGCATGGCCTCGAAGAAGATGTAGAAGAGCAGGACGTCGAGGGCGGTGAACGAGACGATCACCATCGCCTCGACCATCAGCGTCAGCGCCACGTACGTGTGCGCCATCCGCCGCCGGTCGTAGTCGGGAGCGGAGTCGCCGTCGTTCCACCCCGCCAGCAACAGCAGCGGCACCAGAACGGCGGTGAGGAGGACCAGGACGAGCGCGATGCCGTCGAGGCCCAGGATGTACCGGGTGCCGAAAGCCGGGATCCAGGCATGCGATTCGACGAACTGGTACTGCTCGCCGGTCGGGTCGAACCGGATCGCCAGCACGACCGCCAGGCACAGGACCACCACGGACACACCGACCGCGACCGATTTCGCAAGCGCGCGCCTGTCGACGGGCAAGGCCAGGACCACACCGGCACCGACGAGTGGCAGCACCCACAGGACCGTCAGCCACGGGAAGCCGCTCACCACAGCCTCACCAGCATCGTGGCGACCAGAAGCGCCGCACCCGCGAACATGAACAGGGCGTACGACCGGACGAACCCGGTCTGCAGACGCCGCACCCGCACCGACGTTCCGCCGACGAGCGCGGCGAACCCGTTGACGGCGCCGTCGACGCCCCGGTCGTCGACGGTCACGAGCGTTCGCGTCAACTCCTGCCCGGGACGCATCAGTGCCGCCTCGTTGAACGCGTCGCCGTACAGGTCCCGCCGGGCCGCGACGGTGAGCGCGGTGACGTCCGTCGGCGCGACGTCGGGGATCGGCTGCCGGGCGTACTGCCGGTAGGCCACCGCGACTCCCGCGAGCACCACCACCAGCGTGAGTGCGGTGATCGCCCACACGGGGAGGGCGGGCTCGCCGTGGTGGGCGCCGACGACAGGTTCCAGCCAGTGCTGGAGGGAGGAGCCGACGGCGAGCAGGGCGCCGGCGGCGACCGAACCCACCGCGAGCAGGATCATCGGTACCGTCATCACCCCTGGCGATTCGTGTGGGTGGGAATTTGGTGCCCATCGGCGGCGTCCGAAGAAGGTCATCAGCATCACCCTGGTCATGTAGAAGGCGGTGAGTCCCGCGCCGAGCAGCGTGACCGTTCCGAGGACGACGCCCTGCACGCCCTCGGCGGCGAACGCCGCTTCGATGATCTTGTCCTTGGAGAAGAAGCCGGAGAACGGCGGAATCCCGATGATGGCCAGGTATCCCAGCCCGAACGTGACGAACGTGATGGGCATGACGGTGCGCAGACCGCCGTAGCGGCGCATGTTCACCTCGTCGTTCATGCCGTGCATTACCGAGCCCGCGCCGAGGAACAGGCCGGCCTTGAAGAAGCCGTGGGTGAGCAGCAGCATGATCGCGAACGCGTACCCGGCCGGTCCGAGTCCGGCGGCCAGCACCATGTACCCGATCTGGCTCATCGTCGACGCCGCCAGCGCCTTCTTGATGTCGTCCTTCGCGCAGCCGATGATCGCGCCGAACAGCAGGGTCACCGCGCCGACGATCACGACGCCGAGCTGGGCGTTCGGCGCCAGGTCGAAGATCGCGTTGGAGCGGACGATGAGGTACACACCCGCCGTGACCATGGTCGCGGCGTGGATGAGCGCGGACACCGGTGTCGGGCCCTCCATCGCGTCGCCGAGCCAGGACTGCAGCGGGACCTGCGCCGATTTGCCGCAGGCGGCGAGCAGCAGCGCGAGCCCGATCGCGGTGAGCACGCCCTCGCTCGCGGCGTCGGTACGCGTGAACACGTCGGCGAATTCGATCGAACCGAACGTCGAGAACATGATCATGATCGCGAGGATCAGCCCCATGTCGCCGACCCGGTTGACCACGAACGCCTTCTTCGCCGCGGCCGCCGCGGACGGCTTGTACTGCCAGAACCCRATCAGCAGGTACGACGCGAGACCGACGCCCTCCCACCCGACGTACAGTCCCAGGAAATTGTCGGCCAGCACCAGCAGCAGCATCGCCGCGAGGAACAGGTTGAGGTAGGCAAAGAACCGCCTGCGCTCCGGGTCGTGCGCCATGTAACCGACCGAATAGATGTGGATCAGCGAGCCGACACCGGTGATCAGCAGCACGAAGCACACGGACAGCTGGTCGAGTTGCAGACCGAAGTCCACCTGGAGTTCGCCGACCGGCACCCAGCTGAACAGGATCTGGTGCACCACCCGGTCGGCGGCGTCCCGGCCCAGCATGTCGACGAAGAAGACGAGGCCGAGTGCGAACGAGGCCAGCGCCGTCACGCAGCCGAGGAGATGACCCCACGCATCGCTGCGCCTGCCCACCAGCAGGAGCACGGCGGCGCCGAGGAGCGGCAGAACCGGCAGTAGCCACACCGCCGACGACAGCGTTCCGCTCATGCCGCACCGCCGATCGGGGTGTCGTCGGGCAAAGTCACCTTCTCGAGGATGTGCGTCATCGGGGACCCGTCAGTTCTTGAGGAGGTTGGCGTCGTCGACGGAAGCCGAACGGCGGGAACGGAAGATGGTCATGATGATCGCCAGACCGACGACCACCTCGGCGGCCGCGACGACCATCGTGAAGAACGCGAAGACCTGCCCGTCGAGGTTGCCGTGCATCCGGGCGAACGTCACGAACGCCAGATTCGAGGCGTTGAGCATCAGTTCGATGCACATGAACACGATGATCGCGTTGCGGCGGATCAGCACCCCGGCGGCACCGATCGTGAACAGCAGCGCCGACAGGTAGAGGTAGTTCTCGGGGTTCATCGCCCACCACCGTCTTCGGTCGCGGCGGGTTCGGGGGCCGCGACGTCCGCGGTGCCCAGTGCCCGGGCGGGCATGCTCGGCCGCCGGTCGAGCGACCGGCTGACGGAGAGGTCGGAGAACGTGCCGTCGGGCAGCAACGCCGGGATGTCGACGGCGTTGTGCCGCGCGTAAACCCCGGGACTGGGTAGCGGCGTGACCCGGGCGCCCTCGCGGACACGGTCCTGGGACAGCTCGCGCTGATCCTTCCGCCGCTCGAACCGTTCCCGGTGGGCAAGCACCATGGCACCGATGGTCGCGGTGATCAGCAGGGCGCCGGTCAGTTCGAAGGCCCACACATACCGGACGAAGACGAGTTCGGCCAGCCCCTGGACGTTGCCCGCCGCGTTGGCCTGGTCGAGACCGGTGAACGCGGAGACGGACGCACTTCCGAGGCCGCCGATCAGCAGGAGACCGAATCCCAGCCCCGCGGCGATCGCAGCCACCCGCTGACCGCGCAGGTTTTCGACGAGGGATTCGGAGGAATCGACGCCGATGAGCATGAGCACGAACAGGAACAGCATCATGACCGCTCCGGTGTAGACCACGATCTGCACGACGCCGAGGAACAGCGCGCCCTGGGCGATGTAGAACACGGCCAGGATGATCATGGTCGTGGCGAGGAAGATCGCCGAGTAGACGGCTTTCGTCGCGCTGACCACTCCGAGCGCGCCGATCACGGCCACGGTCGCGAGGACCCAGAACTGCACGCCCTCGCCGGTCGAGGTCTGGGTGAAGGGTTCCGCGACCAGTTGGACCGCGGACGGCATCGTGTTCACCACGTCGGCTCTCCTCCCTCGATCACGGCCTGTCCCCCGCCGTGTCGTCCGCCTCGGACTCGTCCTGCGACGCGGGCGCCGCTCCCCCGGTCACCGTGCCGCGGTAGTAGTCCTCGGCCGTGGTTCCCGGGGCCATCGGGTGCGGCGAATCGACCATGCCGGACTCGAGCGGGGCCAGCAGCCGATCCTTCTCGTAGATCAGCCCCGCCCGGTTGTCGTCGGCCATCTCGTATTCGTTCGTCATGGTCAGCGCCCGTGTCGGGCACGCCTCGATGCACAGGCCGCACCCGATGCAGCGCAGGTAGTTGATCTGGTACACCCGGCCGTACCGCTCGCCGGGCGAGAAGCGTTCCTCGTCGGTGTTGTCGGCGCCCTCGACGAAGATGGCGTCGGCGGGGCACGCCCAGGCGCACAGTTCGCACCCGATGCACTTCTCCAGGCCGTCCGCGTACCGGTTGAGCTGATGCCTGCCGTGATAGCGGGGCGCCGTCGGCGTCTTCTCCTCCGGGTAGAACTCGGTGTTCGATTTCTTGAACATCGTGGAGAAGGTCACGCCGAATCCCGCTATGGGGCCGAGGAATTTAGTCATCGCTGTTCTCCTGAGTCGAGCCGGTGGAGGGCGCGCCGGTGACGGAGACGGGCGTGCGCCGGAACGCGGGTAGCGTCTGACCCGGCATCGGCGGAACCGGGTATCCACCGGCCATGGGGTCGAATGGTTCGAGTGTCTCCGGGGACAGTTCGGCGCGGTCGCGCGGCTCGACCGGTTTCTCTGGTGCGTGAACGCGGCCCGGACGCAGACGCTTCCACAGCAGCGCCACCACGACGAGGGCCACGACGAGGCCCGCGACGACGAGGGTGATCGTCCGGGCGTCGTAGCCGTCGTTGCGGAAGGCCCGGACGGTGGCGACGATCATGACCCACACCAGCGAGATCGGGATCAGGATCTTCCAGCCGAGACCCATGAACTGGTCGTACCGCAGCCGGGGCAGCGTGGCGCGCAACCAGACGAACACGAACAGGAAACCCCAGACCTTCAGCGTGAACCACAGCACCGGCCACCAACCGGAGTTCGCGCCGTCCCACAGACTGAGCGGGAACGGTGCGTGCCAGCCGCCGAGGAACAGGGTGGTGGCGAGCGCCGAGACGGTCACCATGTTCACGTACTCGGCGAGCATGAACATCGCGAAGCTCAGCGAGGAGTACTCGGTGTGGAACCCGCCGACCAGTTCGCCTTCGGCCTCGGGCAGGTCGAAGGGCGCCCGGTTGGTCTCACCCACCATCGAGGTGACGTAGATGAGGAACGACGGCAGCAGCAGGAAGATGTACCAGGTGTGCTCCTGGGAGGCGACGATGCCCGACGTGGACATCGTTCCTGCGTCCAGGAAGACGGCCGCGAACGACAACGCCATCGCGATTTCGTACGAGATCACCTGCGCCGTCGAGCGCAGACCTCCCAGCAGCGGGTACGTGGAGCCGGACGCCCAGCCGGCGAGCACGATGCCGTAGACGCCGATCGACGTGGCTGCGAGGACGTAGAGCACGGCCACCGGCAGGTCCGTCAGCTGTAATGGCGTGTAGTGCCCGAAGATCGACACCGCAGGGCCGAACGGGATCACCGCGAACGCCATGAACGCGGGCACCGCGGCGATGATCGGCGCGATTATGTAGATCGGCTTGTCCACACCCTTCGGGACGATCCCCTCCTTCAAGGCGAGCTTGATGCCGTCTGCGAGGCTCTGCAGCATGCCCCGCGGGCCCACCCGGTTCGGGCCGACGCGCATCTGCATCCAGGCCATGACCTTGYGTTCGGCCAGAATCGTCAGAAGCGGGGTGAGGACGAGGAACACGAAGACGGCCAGCGCCTTGCCCAGAACCAGCCACCACGGGTCGTGCCCGAACAGTGCCGGGTCGGGGTAGACGGCCGCGATCGTCACAGCGCACCTCCCGGGGCGATCCCGTTGGTGGTTGCGGCGCGGCGTACGTTCACGACGGTTCCCGCCCCGGCGGCCAGTTGGCGGTAGACCGCGGAGCCGGGCGAGTTGAGCGGCAGCCACACCACCCGATCCGGCATGTCGGTGATCACCAACGGCAACGTCACCTCGCCTCGTTCCGTCGCGACGGTGACCGGATCTCCGTCACCGGCACCCGTCTCGGCCGCCGACGCCGCGGACATCCGCACGACCGGGGTGCGCGCCGTGCCCGCCAAGTGCGGTTCCCCGTCCTGCAACCGCCCCGAGTCGAGCAGCATCCGCCACGTGGCGAGCACCGCCTCCCCCGCCCCGGGGTCCCGCCGTGGGGACTGCGGGACGTCGGGCGGATCCGGGAAGTCACCGTCCCAGGCGCCGAGCCGTTCGAGTTCCCGCCGTGCGGTCGCCGCGTCGGGAAGACCCAGCGGGACACCCATTTCGCCGGCGATCGCGTGGAGCACACGCTGATCGGGCATCGCCCCGGTGCCGCGGAGTGCGGCGTCGAAATCCCGGGTGCGGCCCTCCCAGTCGACGAAGGTGCCCGGCTTCTCCATGACCGGTGCGATGGGGAACACCACGTCCGCGCGGTCGGTGATCGCACTGTGGCGCAGTTCCAGACTCACGACGAAGCCGGCCGCGTCGACGGCCGCCGTCGCGGCCTGCGGGTCGGGGAGGTCGTCGATCTCCACACCGCCGATCACCAGCGCCCCCAGCGTCCCCGATTCGGCGGCGGCGAGGATGCTCGCGGTGTCGCGGCCCGCGGTGTCCGGTAGATCCGCGGCATTCCACACCGACGCGACCTGCCGACGGGCCTCGGGATCGCCCACCGGCCTGCCACCCGGGAGCAGTCCGGGCAGCGCGCCCGCCTCGAGTGCGCCGCGTTCACCGGCGCGTCGCGGCACCCAGGCCAGCCGGGCACCGGTGGCGTCGGCCAGCCGGACCGCGGCGGACAGTGCCCCCGGCACCGCGGCGAGCCGCTCCCCCACCACGACGACCGCACCCGGTCGGCGAAGCAACTCGGTGACCCCCGGGTCCGCATCACCCGTGCGGAGTCCGTCGAGGACCTCCGGTTCCGCATTCGGCGCGGCCCGCAGCAGTCTGCCGGACACCTTCTCGAGGCCGCGGGACGTGTACGGGGCGATCGAGTACACCGGAACGGCCTTCGTGCGCGCCGCCTTGCGCAGGCGGAGGAACACGATCGGCGACTCCTCCTCCGGCTCGAACCCGGCGAGGAGAACGATCGGCGCGGCGTCGAGATCGTCGTAGGTGACCGCGAGTCGCTGCCCCGCCACCCGGGCCGCCAGGAAGTCGGCCTCCTCACCGGAGTGTGCGCGACTGCGGAAGTCGATGTCGTTGGTGCCGAGCGCCGTTCGCGCGAATTTCGCGTAGGCGTAGGCGTCCTCCCACGTGGACCGACCACCGACGAGAACACCCGCACTGCCCCGCGCCGCGGTCAGTCCCCGCGCAGCGACGGCCAGGGCCTCCGACCAGGAGGCGGGCGCCAGCGTGCCGTCGCCGCCGCGGACCAGCGGGGTGGTGATCCGGTCGGCCTGGGTGGCGTAGGCGAACGCCCACCGCCCCTTGTCGCAATTCCATTCCTCGTTGACCTCGGGGTCGTCGCCCGCCAGCCGCCGCAACACCGTGCCCCGCCGATGATCGGTGCGCTGGGCGCAACCGCTCGCACAGTGCTCGCACACACTGGGGCTGGAGATCAGATCGAAYGGGCGGGCCCGGAACCGGTACGCGGTACCCGTCAGCGCGCCCACCGGGCAGATCTGGACGGTGTTGCCGGAGAAGTACGACTCGAACGGTTCCTTCGCGTAGATCCCGACCTGCTGCAGCGCACCCCGCTCCATCAGCTCGACGAACGGATCCCCCGCAACCTGCTGGGAGAACCGGGTGCACCGCGCGCACAGCACACACCGCTCCCGGTCCAGAAGGACCTCTGTGGACAGCGGAATCGGCTTGGGGAACGTGCGCTTGATCTCCCCGAAACGCGACTCCGCGCGCCCGTTGGACATCGCCTGATTCTGCAACGGGCACTCGCCGCCCTTGTCGCACACCGGGCAGTCCAGCGGATGATTGATCAGCAGCAACTCCATCACCCCCTTCTGCGCCTTGTCGGCGACCGGCGACGTGAGCTGGGTGTGGACAACCATGCCGTCGGTGACGGTCGTGGTGCAGGAGGCGAGCGGCTTACGCTGCCCCTCCACGTCGACGAGGCACTGACGGCAGGCGCCGACCGGATCGAGCAACGGGTGGTCGCAGAACCGCGGGATCTGAATACCGATCATCTCCGCGGCACGAATCACCAACGTGCCCTTGGGAACACTCACCTCCACCCCGTCGATGACAACGCTCACTGTGTGAGGGCTCGCTCCGCTCGCGGGCACCGGGGCTTTCACGCCCGCCCTTCCCTCGTCACTCATTCGCTGCGCTCCCTCGCTCCTCGGTCCAGACCGCGCGGCCCCGGTGCCACATCACGCGTCTACTCCAGCCATGAGCGTGGACTGATGCGGGTCGAACGGGCAGCCGCCCTGCTCGAAGTGCGCGAGGTACTCGTCGCGGAAGTACTTGATGGAGGACATGATCGGGCTCGCCGCACCGTCACCGAGAGCGCAGAACGACTTGCCGAGGATGTTGTCCGCGATGTCGAGCAACTTCTGCAGGTCCGCATCGGTCCCCTCCCCCCGCTCGAGCCGCTCCAGGATCTGCACCAGCCAATAGGTGCCCTCCCGGCAGGGCGTGCACTTGCCGCACGACTCGTGCGCATAGAACTCGGTCCAGCGGAGCACGGCGCGCACCACACACGTGGTCTCGTCGAAGATCTGCAGGGCCTTGGTGCCCAGCATCGACCCGGCGGCGCCGACACCCTCGTAGTCGAGAGCGACGTCGAGATGCTCGTCCGTGAAGATCGGCGTCGACGAACCGCCCGGCGTCCAGAACTTCAACCGATGCCCGGCGCGGACGCCGCCCGCGTACTCGAGCAACTCCCGCAACGTGATTCCCAGTGGAGCCTCGTACTGTCCGGGTGTGGTCACGTGCCCCGACAGGGAATAGAGGGTGAACCCGGGCGACTTCTCGCTGCCCATCGAGCGGAACCACTCGATACCGTTCACGATGATCGGCGGGACGCTCGCGATCGACTCGACGTTGTTGACGACGGTCGGGGACGCGTAGAGACCGGCCACCGCGGGGAACGGCGGACGCAGCCTCGGCTGGCCGCGGCGCCCCTCCAGCGAGTCGAGCAGCGCCGTCTCCTCGCCGCAGATGTACGCCCCGGCACCCGCGTGCACGACCAACTCGAGGTCGAACCCGGTACCCAGGATGTTCTTGCCTAGGTAGCCCGCCGCGTACGCCTCCGCGACCGCGGCCTGCAGCCGGCGCAGCACCGGCACCACCTCGCCGCGCACGTAGATGAAGGCGTGACCGGCGCGGATCGCGTACGCCGCGATGATGACGCCCTCCACGAGCGCGTGCGGCGTGGCCAGCATCAGCGGCATGTCCTTGCAGGTGCCCGGTTCGGACTCGTCCGCGTTGACCACGAGGTAGTGCGGCTTGTCGTCGCCCTGCGGGATGAACGACCACTTCATGCCGGTCGGGAATCCGGCACCGCCGCGACCGCGCAGACCGGCCTCCTTGACCGTCGCGATGACCTCGTCCGGCTCCATACGCAGCGCCTTCTGCAGGCCCTCGTACCCGTCGTGGCGACGGTACGTGTCGAGGGTCCAGGATTCGGGCTCGTCCCAGTAGCGGCTCAGGACCGGGGTCAGCGGCATGTCAGTCTCCCTTCCGTCCCGGGTCGGTCGCAGCCGGGTTCGTTTCGGAGGTGGAGCGATCCGGAGGCACCGTCGCCGACGGGGCAGGCGCCGGCTCGTCCTTCGTCGACTCGGCCGCCACCGCCTCGGTGTCCCGTGCCTGCGGCTCCGGGACGAGGGACGTCTCCGCCGGATCAGGCGCCGTCATCCCCCGTTCCCGCGCAACGCGCAGGCCGGCCAGTGTCGCTTCGCCTGCGGCGCCGCCCTCCTCGAGCGCACCGGGACGCTCGTCAGGGAACCCGGCGAGAATGCGGGCGGTCTCCCGGAACGTGCACAGCGTCGCGCCGCGGCTCGGCGACACCCGGGCCCCCGACCGCAGGGAATCGACGAGCGAGCGGGCCGACTCCGGGGTCTGATTGTCGAAGAACTCCCAGTTCACCATCACCACCGGGGCGTAATCGCACGCCGCGTTGCACTCGATGTGCTCCAACGTGACCTTGCCGTCCGCGGACGTGCCACCGTGCGGCAGATCGAGATGCTCCTCCAGCGCGGCGAGGATCGCGTCGCCGCCCATGACCGCGCACAACGTGTTGGTGCACACCCCCACGTAATAGTCGCCCGTCGGCTCGCGCCGGTACATCGAATAGAACGTCGCCACCGCGGCCACCTCGGCTCCGGTCAACCCGAGCCGGCCGGCACAGAATTCGACCCCCGCCGGCGTGATGCACCCGTCCTCCGCCTGAACCAGATGCAACAGCGGCAGCAGCGCGGAACGCGAATTCGGATAACGCGCGACGACGACATCGGCGTCGGCGTCGAGCCGCGCCCGTATCTCCGGCGGATACTCCTCCCGCGCACCCGGCCGCACCAGCCGGCCGTTCTCCTCCGGCCGAGGCCCGAACTCGATGAAAACAGGTGGTTGCGCCGGTGCGGTTCGCTCGGTCATCGATCCACTCCCCCCATGACGGGATCGATACTCGCGACCGCGGCAATCACATCCGCCACCATGCCGCCCTCACACGTGGCCGCCACCGACTGCAGATTCGTGAACGACGGATCCCGGAAATGCACCCGGAACGGGCGCGTGCCGCCGTCGCTCACCATGTGCACCCCGAGCTCACCCCGCGGCGACTCCACCGCCACATACACCTGGCCCGGCGGCACCCGGAAACCCTCTGTCACCAACTTGAAATGATGGATCAGCGACTCCATCGACGAATCCATGATCTCGCGGACATGCTCCGGCGAATTACCCAGACCATCCGGGCCCAACGTCAGATCCGCAGGCCACGCGATCTTCTTGTCTTCCGCCATGATCGGCCCCGGCCGCAACTTGTCGAGACACTGCTCGACGATCTTCAGCGACTCCTTCATCTCGTCGACCCGGATCAGGTAGCGGCCGTACGCGTCGCACCCGGTGTCGGTGCTGACCTCGAACTCGTAATTCTCGTACCCGCAATACGGCTGCGACTTCCGCAGATCGTGCGGCAGACCCGTCGCACGCAACATCGGACCCGTAATGCCGAGCGCCATGCACCCCGTGAGGTCGAGATACCCGATGCCCTTGGTGCGCCCTTTCCAGATCCGGTTGTCGTTCAGCAGATTTTCCATGTCCCGCAACCGCTCCGGCATCAACGTGAGCAACTCGCGGACCTTCTCCACCGCCCCTTCCGGCAGATCCTGCGACAACCCACCCGGCCGGATATACGCATGGTTCATGCGCAACCCCGTGATGAACTCGAACACATCCAGGACCAACTCACGTTCCCGGAAACCGAACAGCATCGCCGTCACCGCACCCAACTCCATCCCGCCCGTGGCCAGCGCCACCAGATGCGAGGAGATGCGGTTGAGCTCCATCAACATCACCCGGATGACACTCGCCCGCTCCGGCACCTGATCCGTGATGTCGAGCAACTTCTCCACACCGAGGCAATACGCCGTCTCATTGAAGAACGGCGACAGGTAATCCATCCGCGTCACAAACGTCACGCCCTGCGTCCACGTCCGATACTCGAGATTCTTCTCGATCCCCGTATGCAGATAGCCGATCCCGCACCGGGCCTCCGTGACCGTCTCACCCTCGATCTCCAAGATCAGCCGCAGCACCCCGTGCGTCGACGGATGCTGCGGACCCATGTTCACGACGATGCGCTCCTCACCGCTCCCCGAACCCGCGTCCTCCGACGCCGCCTTCACCGCATCGACAACCTCGTCCCAGTCCTGACCGGCAACCGTGAAAACCGTGTCCTCGCTCATCAGCTGTACCCCCGCCGCTCGTCCGGCGGCGCGATCTCCGCGCC
The DNA here is from genome assembly GCF_056402215.1 of Rhodococcus sp. P4_B6. Taxonomy (NCBI): domain Bacteria; kingdom Bacillati; phylum Actinomycetota; class Actinomycetes; order Mycobacteriales; family Nocardiaceae; genus Rhodococcus; species Rhodococcus sp. P4_B6. Next base: position 28,916 of record NZ_JBFUHV010000031.1, read on the forward strand.
CTTGTACTCGACGGGGATACCGCCGAGCGGATAGTCCTTCCGCTGCGGATGACCCGGCCAGTCATCCGGCATCTCGATCCGCGTCAACGACGGATGACCGTCGAACACGATCCCGAAGAAGTCGTACGTCTCCCGCTCGTGCCAATCATTCGTCGGATACACGTCGTACAACGACGGAATATGCGGATCCCCATCCGGCACCGCCACCTCCAGACGGATCCGCCGATTGTGCGTAATCGACAACAACGGATACACCGCATGCAACTCCCGGCCCGCATCCTGCGGGAAATGCACACCATTCACACCCAGACACATCTCGAACCGCAGATCCGGCTCATCCCGCAACGCACGCGCCACCGGCACCAAGAACTCGCGCCGCACACCGAACGTCACCTCACCCCGAAACACCACCACCGACTCCACCGCCACCTCGAAGCCCACCCCCGACTCCGCCAGCGCCGCCCCCAACCCATCCGCCACCTCGTCGAAATACCCGCCGAACGGCCGCGGCGTACTCCCCGGCAACAACACCGGACGCACCAACCGCCCATACCCCGACGTATCCCCACTACCCCGCACCCCGAACAAACCCTTACGCACACCGATCTGCTCTGGGACATGGCTCGCTGCGCTCGCGGGTGCCGGAGCTTGGTCGTGCGGTCTTCCCTCGTCACTCACTCGCTACGCTCCCTCGTTCCTCAGTCCAGACCGCACGGCTCCGGCACTTGCTCGGGTTGCTCCGCTCCCTCGCTGCGCGCGCCGTCACCGGAGCAGGCCCTTCATCTGGATGGTGGGGGTGGCGGCCAGCGCGGCCTGCTCAGCCGCACGCGCCACCTCCTCCCGGTGAACACCGAGCGGCATCTGCTGGATCTTCTCGTGCAGCGCGAGGATCGCGTTCAGCAGCATCTCGGGCCTCGGCGGGCACCCCGGCAAGTAGATGTCGACAGGGACGATGTGGTCGACACCCTGCACGATCGCGTAATTGTTGAACATCCCACCCGACGACGCGCACACGCCCATCGCCAGCACCCACTTCGGCTCCACCATCTGGTCGTAGATCTGCCGCAGCACCGGCGCCATCTTCTGGCTCACCCGGCCGGCGACGATCATCAGATCGGCCTGCCGGGGTGAGGCACGGAACGCCTCCATGCCGAAGCGGGCGATGTCGAAGCGTCCGCCTGCGGTGGCCATCATCTCGATCGCGCAGCACGCGAGCCCGAAACTGGCGGGCCACAGCGAGCCCTTCCGGACGTAGCCCGCAAGCCCCTCCACCGTGGTCAGCAGGAAGCCGCTCGGCAGCTTCTCCTCGATGCCCATATCCGACTCTTCTCTTCCGACTTAGCTTTTCGATCGCTGACGGGACCGATCAGTCCCAACTGAGACCGCCACGCCGCCACTCGTACGCGTAGGCGACGGAGACATTGAAGATGAACAGGGCCATGGCCCCGAGACCGAAGAAGCCGAGGGCGTCGAAATGAACAGCCCACGGATAGAGGAACACGATCTCGATGTCGAAGATGATGAACAGCATGGCCGTCAGGTAGTACTTCACCGGGATGCGGCCCGCGCCCAGCGGCGAGGACGTCGGCTCGATCCCGCACTCGTAGGCGTCGAGCTTGGCACGGTTGTAGCGTCTCGGACCGACGATCCTCGCCACGATCACGGAGAACACCGCGAACGCGACCGCAATCGCCCCGAGCACGAGGATCGGCACGTAGACATTCACGCCGTCTCAGCTCCCCTCTTCCCGAGCCTGTCCGCCCGATTCCCGGGCGGTCGTTTCCGAAGCTACGCTCTTGTGAGTTATGCCACAGCGTACAAGGGAAGTCGTCGGGCCCGGCCGATTTGACCGAGCGAGTTCAAGGCGATCTGGAAATGCGGAAAACCGCTGCGGGACAGGCGCTCGATGCGCCTTCGGACGGCGGAATCGGAAGTCAGGAGACCCTAAGCAGAGAGTCGGGTGCGGAGCAGCGCTATGACCGCTTCGGACAACCGGATCGGGTCGAGCGGGTGCGGCACCGCGGCCTCCGCGCGCGACCAGCTGGCCAGCCAGGCGTCGTCGGGACGTCCGGTCAGGACCAGGATCGGCGGGCACTCGTCGATCTCGTCCTTCAACTGCTTGGCGATCCCCATCCCGCCCGCGGGCACCGCCTCGCCGTCCAGGACGGCCAGGTCGATGCCGCCGGCATCCATCTCCCGGATCACCACGGGCGCCGTCGCCACCTCGACGTACTCCAGCTCCGGAAGGTCGGGGTGCGGACGCTTCCCCAACGCCAGCACGACCTTCTGGCGGGTGCTCGCGTCGTCGCTGTAGACGAGGACACGCAACCGATCAGAACGGCTGGTGTGGGCGGTCGCGTCGGTCACGGAGACGATGCTACCGGTCCCCCGCCTTCCAGACCGGCGGCTCGCGTCGATCGAAAAACGGCGCGTCGAAATCGAATTGGTTTGGCCGGCGGCCGCAGCTGCCCGGCTACAGTCTCTCCGCGATGGCGAGCGCCGTGGAACCGAGCTTCGGCAGGCGGAGATCCGCGATGGGGGTCAGCATGTTGCCGAGCCGGTTGGTGACGAAGGCGATCGACAGACCCGTGTCGGCGTCGGCGAACGCGCCAGACCCACCCAACCCGTAGTGCCCGAACGTATTCGACGGCTGCTTGCGGCGCGCGACCATTCCCGCGTGGTAGCCGAGCCGCCAGTTCATCGGTATGCCCAGTACGTAGTCGCGGGCCGTGGTCTGCACCTGGCTCAGCTGCGCCACGACCTCCGGCGGGAGGAATTCGACACCGCCGACGGTTCCGCCGTTGGCCAGCGCCCCGTACATGCGCGCCAGGGCGCGGGCACTGAACACGCCGTTCCATCCCGGCATCACGCTGTCGTGGATCGCAGGGTTGCGGACGAGGGCGTCGAAACCGGCGGGCATGCCGGCGTCGGCGACGTTGCGGAGACCGGGCAGCCGCGCCATCGCGAACGACGTCGCACCCCACGGAACACCGAACGGGTTGATGTGCGGGAAGGTCCTCGCGATGCGGGACCGCTCGGCGGGCGGCACCTCGTACCAGAATTCCTTCACCCCGAGCGGTTCGGCGACCTCGGTGCGCACCAGTTCGGTGAACGGTGTTCCGGCCGCACGGGACGTCAGTTCGGCGACCAGCGAGCCGAATGTCACGGCGTGATAGCCGGGGGTCTTCAGCCGCCGCCGATCCGGGGTCGCCGCGGCCAGGGCGGCACTGACCAGGCCATGGTCCATCAGACTCAGGGGGCCCGGAACGAGTCCGCGAACGCGGTGCAGTCCGGCGCGGTGCGACAGCAGTTCGCGCACCGTGATCTCGTCCTTGCCCGCGGTGGCGAACTCGGGCCAGTACTGCGCCACCGGGGCGTCGTAGTCGATGATCCCGCGTCCCGCGAGACGGTGCAGCACGGTCGACGCGACGCCCTTGCCCGTGGAGAACGTGAGGGTGACCGTGTCCTCCTGCCAGAACGTGTTGCGGCTCGCCCACCCGGCCCACACGTCGACGACCGGCTCACCGTGGAGGTAGACGGCCAGCGCACCGCCGCCCTGGCCGACGTCGTGGAAGAGCCGGAAGAACTGGTCGACGAGCACCCCGAATCGCCGGTCCGCCAGCATCCCCGCCGGTGGCCGTACGGTGCGGCGCCTCAACGGCCACGGCGATGTGGTCGTCATGTCGACTTCCCTCGGTCGCTCTTCACGTCAGTGACATGTGCATTTAACTTCCTCTTTACACACGGGAGAACGCCGTCGGCACCGCTTCAGAGCCTGCGTGATCGCTTCGTGGCCATACCGCAACGGGAAAGAGTGTCCGGGGCCCGGAGAGGTGACCCGACCATGATCCGGAGAGGTGACCCGACCATGATCATTTCGGCTCGAGCGAGTGGAAGTAATCGGACCTGACCTCGACGTCCTCGACGAGACGCGTCGTGGTCTGCACCCCCAGTGAATGCTCCTTCAACAGGTCGCACAGCCGGTCGCCGTCGATGAGGTCGATGGGCGGGGCACCGTCCCTCTTGGACTCCGTGCGGGCGTCACCGGTGAAGGTTCCGGTCGTGATGAGCAGACCCTTCTCGCCGCGACCCGCCATCGCGCCACGGAAATCGCGCACCGCCCCGGCGCCGACACTGCCGCTGTAGCGCTTGCACTGGAAGAACACGGGGAAACTGAGCAACGACAACTGGTACACGCCGAGGCCCTCGATGTCGCCGTCGCCGCCGCGACCGGTAACGGACGCGCTCGAGAATCCGGCCTCCCGCAGCAACCGCTGGGTCAGCCGCTCGAACGCAGGCGGCGACATCTTCAGTACCGTGTCGAGCAGCAGGTCCTTCCAGTCCGCGTCGTTCTCGGCCTCGGCGATGTTGGCGTCCGGTTCGTCGTTCCTCCGGGATGCGGCCTTCGCCGATTTGCGGGCGGCATTCTTCTTGCGGTTCTCGGCGGAGAACTCGGCGTGCAACGGGCGGATCTCGCTCTCGGCGACCTCGCGGCCCTTCTCCGTCACACTCCACACCCCGCGACGGCTGTTGGTGAGCAGACCCATCCCCTTGAGGTAGGTGCGGGCCCACGCCAGCCGGTACTCGATCTCGGTGCTCGGACCGTCACCGTGCAGCACGCCCTGCACGTCGGACGAAAGACCTTCTCGCTCAACGACTGCGCTGTCGAGCTCCTCGTTGGACGCCGAACCACCGAGAGCAATGGCAGCCTGAAGCGCTGGCCAGAGGAGGTCGACGTACTGAGGAACGTGAACAGTCATGGCCACAAGCATGCCCGAATCCTCCGGGCACTCTGCACACGGACCCGGATCCTCCGGGCACTCCGCACACGGACCCGGATCCTCCGGGCACTCCGCACACGGACTCCGATCCGATCATCCCTGGGCGAGGCGAGCCTCCGCCCGGTTCTCGAGCTGCGCCCGGTAGATCGTCTTCCCCGATCGGCGCACGATGAGGTAGGCGAGTCCGACCGCGATCATCCCCGGCACGAGCACGCCGATGCTTCCCGTCATCTCCGCAACCATCAGCATCACCGCGAGCGGCGCGCGGGCGATGCTCCCGAAACACGCCATCATGCCGACGATGACGAAGGGCGCCGGATTGTCGGGGACGCCCGGGGCGATCGGCTCCAGCAGTCGCCACACCGCGGCGCCGGTGAACGCCCCGATCACCATGCCCGGACCGAAGATGCCGCCCGATCCACCGGATCCGATGGACAGCGACGTCGCGAGGATCTTCGCGAACGGCAACAACAGCACCACCCACAGCGGGATGGCCGCGAGGTCGTCGCGGGCCATCGATTGCTGGATCCAGCCGTATCCGCTGCCCAGCACCTCCGGCAGCACCAGTGCCATCAGTCCGACGAGCAGCCCGCCGACCGCCGGCTTGACGATCCGGCTGCCCGGCAGGCGGTGGGTGAGGTCGACGGCGGTGTAGAACGTCCCGCTGTACAGCAATCCGATGAGGCCGCCGAGCACACCGATGAGCGCGAACCACACCAACTGGGYCGGGGTGTCGAAGACGTAGTCCTGGGCGGCGTACCCGAACAGCGGCCCGAAGCCGAGGAAGCTGCCGAACACGGTGTAACTGACGATCGACGTGACCAGCGCAGGCACGAGCACCTCGAAATCGAAGTCCTCCTTGTACGGGATGGTGCAGCACAGCACCGCACCGCCGAGCGGGGCGCCGAAGATGGCGCCGATGCCGGAGCCGATGCCGATCGCCACGGCGATGCGGCCGTCCCGCGGGGACAGGTCCAGCCTGCGGGCGAGGAGCGATCCGAAACCCGCCGAGATCTGCGCGGTCGGCCCCTCTCGACCGCCGGACCCGCCGGACCCGATCGTGATCGCCGACGCGACCAGCTTCACCAGCACGACGCGGACGCGGATCATGCGGGGGTCCCGGTGCACGGCCTCGATCGCCGCGTCGGTGCCGTGCCCCTCGGCCTCGGGGGCCAGGGTGAACACGAGGATGCCCGACACGAGACCGCCCAGGCACACCACGAGCGGAATCGCCCACGGTCTGGTGAACTCCCTGCTGCCGCCCGCGCCGCCGTCACCGGCCGCGGTCGGCGGGTGGTACCCGCCGATGTCGACGATCAGCAGTTGCGTCGCCTCCGACAGCGCGACGTAGAACACGACCGCGCCGAGCCCGGCGACGATGCCGATGACGACACCGAGGACCAGCCATTTGCGGGTGTAGCCCGCGGTGCGGATCCAGGCTCCGGCCGGCGCCCCGATCGACCGCAGAGCCCGCGACCAGGACGCCACCCGGATCACTCCAGCTTTCCGAAGACCGTTCGACCCTCCAGGATCGTGGCGAGCACTTCGAGGTCCGCGATGTCGTCGGGATCCACCAGAAGCGGGTTGGCCGACAGCACGACGAGATCGGCGTGCAGCCCGGGGACGATCGCCCCGATCGCGTCCTCGCTCCGGAGGTGCCACGCCGAGTTGATCGTCTCCGCACGCAAGGCGTCCGGGACCGAGATCCGCTCCTCGGGGGCGAGCACCCGTCCCGACCGGGTGCGGCGGGTGACGGCGTCGGCGATGTTGCGCAACGGGTTGGTCGGGGTCACGGGACCGTCGTTGTGGAACGAGATCCGCTGACCCGCCGCGATCGCGGAAGCTGCAGCGGCCCAACATGCTCCGCGTTCGGGACCGAACAGGTCGTCGACGAGCACGTCGCCCCAGTAGTAGAGGTGGTCGACGAAAAGGCTGCACGTGACGCCGAGTTCGGTCGCACGGCGGAACTGCTCCGGGGTCATCGCCCCCACGTGCTCGAGTCGCAGTCGGTGATCGTCGCGCGGCGACTCGGCGAGCATCCGCTCCCACGCGTCGAGGGCCAGGGTGACCGCGGCGTCACCGTTGGCGTGGCAGGAGATCTGCCAGCCGTTCTCGAAGTACGGCTTGCTGATCTCGAGTATCTCGTCCGCGGTGTAATTGGCCTTGCCGCGCGATCCGGCGAGGCCGAGCGACCGGGTGACGTCCGTGTCGAGATACGGGAAACTCGTGGCCGCGTTGCCCACCCACGGCGAGCCGTCCGACCAGATCTTGATACCCACCTGGCGCAGCAGGTCGTCGCCCACTCCGGGTGACACGTCCGTGGAGCGCTCCGGGTTCGACATCTCGTACAGCCGCAGCCGGGTGGTGAGAGCACCGGACCGGGCGATCGCGGTCAGGGCGCTCCGGAAGCGTGGGTCGAATGCCATCTCGCTCGCGGTGGTGATGCCTGCCGCGTTCATCCGCGCGCATTCCGCGGCGAGGAGTTCCGGCAGCCGGGTGGACGCACCGTCGAGGATCGAGGCTGCCACCGCCATCACCGCGGGCGCCTCGAACGCCGAACCGTTCAGGTCGCCCGACTTGTCGCGACCGAAGCTGCCGCCCTCCGGGTCCGGTGTCTTCTTGGACAATCCGGCTTCCCGGGCGGCGACGTCGTTGAAATACGCCACGTGACCGGTGTTGTGCAGGATCACCAGGGAGGTGTCTGGAGCGACGGAATTGAGCCATTCCCGGGACGGTTCCGGCAGCCCCTTCTGGAGCAGAGGGTCCCAGCCGTTGAGCACGGCGCCGTCGGGGTGCTCGTCCACGGCGCGGCGGACGGCGTCGACCACCTCGCCGGCGTCGGCGATGGTCACCGGTCTGATGTCCACCACCGGTTCGCCGAGCAGCACCGCCGAGTTCAGCGGGTGACCGTGCGCCTCGACGAACCCGGGGAGGATGCAGGCGCGGTGCACGTCGACCGCGATCGTTGCCGGTCCGATCAGCGGAAACACCGCGGCGTCGTTGCCGACGGCGGCGATCCGCCCGTCCCGCACCGCGACCGCCCGAGCGCGCGGCGCGGCGTCGTTCATGGTGACCACGTCACCGAACAGCACCAGATCGGCAGGTTTTCCGTCGTTCGTGCCCATCAGTGCACCCTCCCGTCAGACCGGGCGCGGGCGAGTGCCCATGCGCCGGCAGCGAGTGTCGACTGTGACTTCAGATTACAACTACGCAGCAGGTCATATGCAGGAATAGTGCGTAACCGCGATCGGTTACAGACAGGCATGACCGAAACACCTCTGCCCGTGGACGGCCTCTTCGAGCCGTTCGCCGTCAAATCCCTCCAGCCCCGGAATCGCTTCGCGATGGCACCCATGACCAGGGCTTTCTCCCCTGACGGCATTCCCGGGGAGGACGTGGCGGCGTACTACCGCCGGCGTGCGGCGGGCGGGGTCGGTCTCGTCATCACCGAGGGGACGTACATTCCGGACCCCGTAGCCGGATCCCACACCCGGGTGCCGCTCCTCTACGGACAGGACAGCCTCGCGGGCTGGAAGTCCGTGGTGGACGCGGTCCACGAGGAGGGCGGGCAGATCATCCCGCAGCTGTGGCATCTGGGCGTCGAACGCGGCCCGCAGCCGCGTATGAACCCCGAGGTGACGACGGCCAGCCCGTCCGGAATCGCGCTGGACGGAACCCGGCTGGGACGCGAATTCACCGGGTCCGATCTCGACGCGCTGCGCGAGGCCTGGGTGGCGGCCGCCGTCAACGCGCGTGACGTGGRCTTCGACGGCATCGAACTGCACGGCGCCCACGGCTATCTGCTCGACCAGTTCCTGTGGGACCGCACGAACGTCCGCTCCGACGGTTACGGCGGATCTCTCGAGGCCCGCACCCGGTTCCCGGTCGAGGTGGTCGCAGCGATCCGCGAGGCCGTCGGGGACGACTTCGCGATCGTCTACCGCTTCTCCCAGTGGAAGTCGAACCACTACGATTCGCGCATCGCGCAGACCCCCGACGAACTCGCGGCCGTGCTGACGCCCCTCGTCGCCGCCGGTGTCGACGTGCTGCACCCGTCCACCCGCAGGCACTGGGACCCGGCCTTCGCCGAGCTGTCCGGTGAGGACGGCGAACTCGGCCTGGCCGGATGGACCAAGCGGCTGACGGGACTGCCCACGATCACGGTCGGTTCGGTGGGTCTCGACGACGTGTTCACGACGGCCTTCACGTCGGACGGCGCCTCGAACACCGCCGGTGTCGACCGCCTGCTCCGGCAGTACGAGAACGGCGAGTTCGATCTCGTGGCCGTCGGCCGCGCACTGCTGTCCGATCCGGAGTGGGTGCTCAAACTCCGCGACGGCAGGACCGCCGAGCACATCCCGTACAGCAACGAGCACCGGGCGGTCCTGCACTGACCGCGCCGGTCAGCTGTCCTCGACGGTGATCTCCACCTGATCGACGTTCACGCCTTCGGGTGGGTTCGCCGTGCCCTCGGTCGAGATGCGGCTCTTGTCGACCCCCTGCGCCTCGAGGGCGTTCGCGACGGCCTGAGCGCGCTGGTCGGCGAGGAGTTCGGCGGCCGCCTCGTCCGTGTTGCTGGCGTACGCCTCGATCGCGATCTTGGCGTCGCCCGCCTTCATCGCGGCGGCCACCGCCTTGACGGTCACGTCCGAGAGGGCGTTGAGTTCGGCGGTTCCCGACTCGAATCCGATCGGGACCGCCGCGATGGCCGAGTTGATCGCGTTCTGGGTGGCCTCGCGCGCGGTGTTCACGGCGGACGACGCCGTGGCCTGCACACTGCTGATCGCGCCTTCCACCCGATCGGACGCGGAGGCCGTCGTCGTGGTCGCGATCGGAGCCTCGTTCGAGTCGTTGGAACAGCCGGCCACGCCGAGCAGCGCGAGGGCCGCGACCGCGATGCCGGTGACGATGGTCTTGCGCATGATGGTTTCCCCTATACGTCCGTATGTCCGGAAAGCGCTACACGTCGTGGGACGAGGATAGCCCCGCCCGCACCCTCGAAGGTGGGATTCGAACACGGCCCAGGCTCCCACATCGTGAGATTTCTCGGACGGATGTGAATCCGGACACAGGCTTCTCACCTGCCCAAAAACCGTTGATTCGCCTTCCGTTTCAATTCGGTTAATTCCACGGATTGCGATCTCATTTCAATAACGGTAGGAATGAATCCGGCGCCCGCTCAGCGCCAACATAAATGCCCACAACCGAGCAAGGAGTTACACGCATGGATCTCGCCTTCCTGTCCGAATTCTTCTCCGCCTTCTCCGACCTCGCCGGTGCCCTGGACTTCTTCTCGGGTTCCGCCGACGCATTGGGCGGTGGCGCAGACGCCGCAACGGCGGCCGCAGCCACGCTTGGCTAGCATTTCCGCTGGCACAAGACTTGAACACCCGCGACGGGGTTCGTGCGCTCAGGCGCGYGGGCCCCGTCGCGGCGTTGCCGGCAGCGTCACGATCGTGTCGATCACGTATCTATTACGATGAATAATTCGCGACGTGAACATGTTCATTATTCGCGTCACCAGCATTTTCCCCGGAATTGGTCGGTCGACCAATTGATTCGCCATTCGCACGATCAACATTTCCGTTTCACCGTTGGTTTATTCGCGAAATAATCGCGCGCGCTGCACATTTCGGCGGTTTCGCAGCACGCGCACATCTCAGTGCACATGCGTACACTCAAATCTCGTGACCGACCCGCAGATCAGACGCCGCTCCGAGGTGCGGGCACTCGCCCGGCTGGCCCTCGACGAAATCGGGGCCGCCGCCGGCGGCCTCGGCAGCATCCACCGCGCCGTCGCGGACCGGGTCTTCGCCGGAGTACGGCTCGGCGTCGGCACCCACGCCCTCCCCGCAAAGGCGCTCCACGACGAGATCACCGCCGCCGTGTATGCGCTCGTCGCCGACACCGCCCGACTCGGGGGTTCCCTCGCGGGACAGTTCCTCGACTTCCCGTCGGCGGAGAACGTCCCGCCGTCCCAGACGCGCCGCGGAGCCCGGGCCATCGCCGCGATCCAGGGGCTGATCGGCGACGTACTGGAATCGGAGGGGTCCGTGCTCGCCGAACCCCTGGCGATACGGGTAGGCGGCGTCGCACTCACGGCGGCCGAGTCCACGCTCGCCGATGCCTTCCCCCACGCCCGCGGCCGCATCGTCGTCTTCCTGCACGGACTCGTCGAGACCGAGGACGCGTGGTCGCTGGGCGGCCGCCCGACCTACGGTGAACGACTCGAGACCGACCTGGGATACACGGCGCTGCAGATCCGCTACAACTCCGGCCGGCACATCTCCGACAACGGCAGGAGCCTGTCCGACCTTCTGGACGCGGTCACCGAGCACTGGCCCGTGGACGTCGAGTCGATCGCACTCGTGGGGCATTCCATGGGCGGCCTCGTCGCCCGCAGCGCCTGCCGAATCGCCTACCTCGACGACCGCCCGTGGGTGCGGCGGGTGCGGCAGGTCGTGAGCCTCGGCTCACCTCACCTCGGCGCCCCGCTGGAGCAGGCTGTCCACTTTGCGAGCGCCGGCCTGGCCGCACTGCCCGAGACGCGGGCGATCTCCGGACTCCTGCAACGGAGGAGCGCCGGCATCCGGGATCTGAATCAGGGTTCGCTCGTCGACGAGGACTGGCGCGGTCGCGACCCGGACGCCCTCCGTGCCGCGGCCATCAGCGAGGTCCCCCTCCTCGACGGCGTGACGTACTGCTTCGTCTCCGCGACCATCACCCGCAGCCCGCGGCATCCGCTGGGCCGCCTGCTCGGCGACGGCATGGTGCTCGTGCCGTCCGCGTCCGGACGGAACCGGACGCGGATGATCGGCTTCCGCGATGAAAACGGCATGCACCTCGCACCCGCGAATCACTTCACGATGCTCAACCACGAGTCGGTGTACGAGAAGCTGCTCGAGTGGCTCGGCGCCCCGGAGACCTGACCCTGCTCAGGCCATGGTCGTGTGCCACACGACGGCGGCCGCGAGCGCACCCGCGCCGTTCAACGACCAGTGCAGCGCGATGGGCGCGATCAGACTGCCGCTGCGGCGGCGGAGCCAGGTGAACACGATGCCCGCGGCCGCGGTGGCGACCACCGCGGCGAGGATCCCGAGCACCTGCCCGAGGACGCCGCCGCCGAGAAAGCTCGACAATCCCTTGTTGCCCGACGTCAGTCCCAGCGAGGACGCGATGTGCCAGAGACCGAACATCAGCGATCCCGCCGCGAAGACGCCGCGGGCGCCGTACACGCGGTCGAGGGTGCCGTGCAGCACGCCGCGGAACGCGAGTTCCTCGGGGATGACGGTCTGCAGCGGGATGACGATCATCGACGCGATCAGGGCGCCGGAGATCGTGGCGTACCGGTCGGCCATGAAGAACGGCCGGGTGATCGGCAGGGCGGCACCGATCGCGACGACGCCGATCACGAGGCCCATCGCCGCGAGGGCGTACAGCGACCCCTTGCGCCAGTGCCGGGGCGAGAGCCCCAGTTCTGCCCAGCCGAGTCCGCGGCGCCGGGTGAGCACGAGCAGCACGACGGCGGCGATGGGAACGGTCGCGATGCTGGCCCACGCGGTGGTGAAGTGCGCGATCAGATTCGTGGCCGCGAGGACGACCACCACGATCGCGATGTCGAGGTAGGCGTGCAGTACGGGCCGCTTGGCACGTGCACCGGACGTCTCGTCGTCGGCGGCTCCGGCGTCCTGGACTGCAAGGGTCATTCGGCCGGCCGATCTCGTTCCGTGTTCAAGCATCCAGTCAAGTGTACGGATTTACTTGTGAGAACTCTGTGAGCCACGCCACTGTGCAGGTGAAAGCATGCCCCCGCGTCACAGGGCCGCCGGAGCCCGCGTCTAGCCTGAAGACGAACTTCACACAACCAGCTGTCCAGGAGATAGAATGGCCGACTTCCTCTACGAGGACTTGCTGCCGATCGGTGAGGACCCCACCGAATATCGGCTGCTGACCACCGAGGGGGTGTCGACTGTCGAAGGACCCGGCGGCCGCACCTTCCTGTCCGTCGAGCCCGAGGCGCTGCGCCTGCTCACCGAGACCGCACTCCACGACATCTCGCACTACCTGCGCAGCGACCATCTGACGCAGCTCGCGAGCATCCTCGATGATCCCGAGGCGTCGGGCAACGACAAGTTCGTGGCGCTCGACCTGCTGAAGAACGCCAACATCTCCGCCGCAGGCGTGCTGCCGATGTGCCAGGACACCGGCACCGCGATCGTCATGGGCAAGCGCGGCCAGCACGTCCTCACCCCCGGCGACGACGAGAAGGCCGTCGCGCGCGGCGTCTACGACGCCTACACCCGGCTCAACCTGCGGTACTCGCAGAACGCGCCGATCACGATGTGGGACGAGAAGAACACCGGCAGCAACCTCCCCGCCCAGATCGAGCTCTACGCCGACACGGCGACCGGCCACGAGAACACGTACAAGTTCCTGTACATGGCCAAGGGCGGCGGCAGCGCCAACAAGTCCTACCTGTTCCAGGAGACCAAGGCGATCCTCAACCCGGACGGCATGATGCGGTTCCTCGAGGAGAAGATCCGCGCCCTCGGCACCGCAGCCTGCCCGCCGTACCACCTCGCGATCGTCGTCGGCGGCACGTCCGCGGAGTTCGCGCTGAAGACGGCCAAGTACGCGTCCGCGCACTACCTCGACGAACTCCCCAACGAGGGCGCGATCACCGGTCGCGGCTTCCGCGACCTCGAACTCGAGGAGAAGGTGCTCGAGCTGACCCGTCAGATCGGCATCGGCGCACAGTTCGGCGGCAAGTACTTCTGCCACGACGTCCGCGTCATCCGCCTCCCCCGCCACGGCGCTTCGCTGCCCGTCGCTCTCGCCGTGTCCTGCTCGGCGGACCGCCAGGCCAAAGCGAAGATCACCCCCGAGGGCGTCTTCCTCGAGCAGCTGGAGTTCAACCCGGGCCGGTTCCTCCCCGAGGTCACCGACGCCCAGCTCGATGCCGAGACCGACGGCATCTCCGGCACCGGCAAGGGCGCCGCCGTCAAGATCGACCTCACCAAGCCGATGCCCGAGATCCTCGCCGAGCTGTCCAAGCACCCGGTGAAGACACGGCTGTCGCTCACCGGCCCGCTCGTCGTCGCCCGCGACATCGCCCACGCCAAGATCAAGGAACGGCTCGACGCCGGCGAGGAGATGCCGCAGTACCTCAAGGACCACCCGGTGTACTACGCCGGTCCGGCCAAGACCCCCGACGGCATGGCGTCCGGTTCCTTCGGCCCCACCACCGCCGGTCGAATGGACTCCTATGTGGATCAGTTCCAGGCCGCGGGCGGCTCCATGGTGATGCTCGCGAAGGGCAACCGGTCCAAGCAGGTCACCGACGCATGCAAGTCCTACGGCGGCTTCTACCTGGGGTCCATCGGCGGTCCCGCGGCGCGTCTCGCCCTCGACTGCATCAAGAAGGTCGAGATCGTCGAGTACGAAGAGCTCGGCATGGAAGCGGTCTGGAAGATCGAGGTCGAGGACTTCCCCGCGTTCATCGTGGTCGACGACAAGGGCGAGGACTTCTTCGCCGGCGTCTCCACCCCCACCCTCACCATCGGCAAGCGCCCCGGCCTGTAGGCGGCTCCGCCGCCCGTGAGTGGTTGACGAGTCCAGACACTCGTCAACCACTCACGGGTGCGAAGCGCCTACGGCGATCTCGATCACCGGATTCTTTGCCGGGTCGAGCCGGCCGAGGAGGGTCGTCAGCGTGCCGCGGTCGACGGCGACGCACCCTTCAGTGGTGGTGCCGTCCGTGACGTGCAGGAACATCGCCGAACCGAGGCCGGGGATGCGGGCGGCGTTGTACCCGATCGCGAGCGCGTAGTCGTAGAGCGGTCCGGCCGAGTAGAGGTTCTCGCTGTTACCGCCGGGGCTCGCGTCCTGCCGGACGTGCGTGTTGTACGTCGGCGAGAGCGGATTCGAATCCCACCAGTCACGCCGATCCGACTGGAAGTACGGCATCGCCGTCGCCGGAGCGGGCTGCCGGCCGAACGCCTGCGACAGCGGGAAGACACCGGCGGGGGTGCGGGTGGAGAATTCGTTCGCCGCACCGATTCCTTCCGCGCCGACGTCGGCGGCGACGGGACCCGCGAACACCTGCCACGTGCCGTCCGAGCCCCGCTCCCAGGCGGTCAGTTCGGCGCTCACCGACCCCGCCGACGGGGCGTAGACGGTGATCACCTGGTCCGAGTCTCCGGAGAAGACCGCTCGATCCGGGGCCGCGGAGGCACCGGGCGCGAACACCAGCCCGATCAGAATCACCATCAGCCCCGGCAACCACAGTCGACCCACGCGCAACGTCGTCATGGGGCGAGTGTTCCATTCCCGGGCGCCGGTCGCGAGAATTTCGCTTCGCGGTGCACTACACCCGGCAGAGGATCTCGCTGTGCAGGAGCGCGAACCAGCCGTCGTTCTCCCGCACCCACGCACGCCAGCCGGCCGCGATGCGGTCGAGGTCTGCCTCGGTGGCGAGCCCCAGCGCGAGCGCCCGGTCCGCGTAGGCCGACCGCAGCGAGCGGTCGGCCCAGGACCCACCCCACCACTCGCGATCCTCGTCGGAGGAGAAACACCACGTGCTCGCCGTGTTCACGACGTCGCCGAGACCGGCCTCGTGCGCCCACGCCCGCAGGCGACGGCCGGCGTCGGGTTCACCGCCGTTCGCCCGGGCGACGGCCTTGTAGAGCGCCAGCCATTCGTCGAGTTCGGGTGTCGGCGGATACCACGTGAAGGTGCCGTAGTCCGCGTCGCGGGCGGCAACGATTCCGCCGGGTCGGCACACCCGCTTCATCTCGCGCAGCGCCTGCACCGGATCGCCGACGTGCTGCAGGACCTGATGCGCGTGCACGACGTCGAAGCTGTCGTCGGGGAAGTCGAGTGCGTGGACATCCGATACGACGGTCTGGACGTTCGCGATTCCCCGCTCGGTGAACTCGTTGCGCGCGAGCGAGAGCGCCTCGTCGTTCATCTCGACGGCGGTGACTGCTCCGGGCGCGACGAGTCCCGCGAGGTCGGCGGTGATCGTGCCCGGCCCGCACCCGACGTCGAGCAGCGTCAGGCCTCCGCGCAGATGCGGAAGCAGGTAGCCGGCGGAGTTCTCGGCGGTGCGCCATCGATGGTTCCGCAGCACCGACTCGTCGTGGCCGTGGGTGTAGACCGTCTCGTCGCCGTCCATCCCTCGACGCTAGCAACTCCGATCAGATAATGGGATTGCTGTCCTACTCCTCAGGATTTTGTGATCCACGGTTCTCGAAGACCGTGAGTGTTACGTTGGTGCACACCAACACGGCAACCGAGGGACTGCCATGACTTTCAGCCTCGCGCTCACCCCCGCGCAGAAGAACCTCGTCGAGCGGACGCACGCTTTCGCGGAGAACGTGATCCGGCCGGTGGCCGCCGAGCACGACCGCGCGCAGGAGTTCCCGTGGGACGTCCTCGAGAAGGCCGCGGAAGAGGGCTTCTACAGTCCGCTGTTCTATCGCGACCTGATCGGCGACCCGACCGGCCTGTCCCTCCCCCTGTTCATGGAGGAGCTGTTCTGGGGATGCGCCGGAATCGGCCTCGCCATCGTGATGCCCGCGCTGGCGCTGTCGTCGATCGGACAGGCCGCGACGCCGGAGCAGATGCTGCGCTGGGCACCCGAATGCTTCGGCGAGCCCGGCGACCTGAAACTCGCCGCACTGTGCATCTCCGAACCCGAGGGCGGCAGCGACGTCCGCAATCTGCGGACCACCGCGACGCGCGACGGCGACGACTGGGTGATCGAGGGCCACAAGATGTGGATCGGCAACGGCGGCATCGCCGACGTGCACGTCGTGAACGCCACCGTCGACCCGGAGCTGGGGCATCGGGGGCAGGCCCTGTTCGTGGTTCCCGGCGGAAACCCGGGGATCGAACTCGTCCGCAAGCTCGACAAGCTGGGCTGCCGTGCGTCGCACACGGCGGAGCTGAAGTTCCACCGGGTGCGGGTGCCCGCCGACCACCTGCTCGGGGGCGACGACAAACTGCAGCACCGCATGCGGAAGGCCCGTGAGGTGCAGGAGGAGGTGGCCACCGGCGCGCCGCGGCGGAAATCGGCCACCCTCGGCACGTTCGAGCAGACACGTCCGATGGTCGCGGCTCAGGCGCTGGGCATCGCCCGCGCCGCGCTCGAGTACGCCACCGAGTACGCGAACCGGAGGGAGGCGTTCGGCGGTCCGATCATCGACAACCAGGGCATCGCGTTTCCGCTGGCCGACCTCGCGACCCAGATCGACGCCGCGAGGCTGCTCACGTGGCGGGCGTCGTGGATGGCGGCGGCAGGCGTGGAGTTCCGTCACGGCGAGGGCTCGATGGCGAAGCTCGCGGCGTCGGAGGTGGCGGTGAGAACCACCGAACGTGCGCTGCAGACGATGGGCGGGTGGGGGTACATCAGTGACCATCCCGTCGAGAAGTGGTATCGGGACGCCAAGCTGTACACCATCTTCGAGGGCACCAGCGAGATTCAGCGGATGGTGATCGGGCGTGCACTCGGCGCCGCGGACGGCGCCCCGCCGCTGCACTTCGATCAGCCGACCGAAGGATCCGCGTTCAACCGGCTGTTCGGGAGGGGCACGTCGGTGCGCACGAAGGCCGGCGAGTTCGCGATGTCCGTGAAGGACCGGATGCCCGAGTCCGCGCAGCGGTTGGCGATGAAGTTCCTTGCCCCACCGAAGAAGTGAACGGGCGCGGGATCAGGTCCAGAGGGCCGCCACGAGCACGGTGACGATGCCGAGCCCACCGACCACGTGCACGAGGTTCGGGCGCTCCTGCCCTCGCTTCTGCTTGCCCCGGACGATCTCGGCGAGCGCGACCACCACGAGGGAGAGCAGAAGCTTCACGCCGATCTTGATGTGGTTGTAGTCCTTGTCCAGTGCGGCCTCCCCCAGCCCGACGAGGATCAGTCCCGTCACGAACTGGAGCCGCGCACCCCACACCATCACCTCGGAGATCCGCGGCGCTGCGAGCACCGCGAAATAGCCGCCGACGAGGGCGGCCATGCCGAGCAGGTGGCAGACGAAGAGGAGGTTGTAGACGACGGTCATCTCCGCAGCCTAGCGACCTGCCCGGTCAGCTCGAGACGATTCCGGCCTCGATCGCCGCCTCCCGGTACGACGCGGCGAGGGTGGCGACGGTTTCGTGGGCGTTGAGCCCGCTGGGATTGGGCACCAGCCACAACTCTGCACCCTCGAGGGTGCTCGGCTGTTTGCCCTTCTTCGCTGCACGCTCACCGAATGCCGTGCGATAGGCGGTGATTCCGGCTACGGCGACCACCCTGGGAGCGGTGTCGCGGACGAAGGAGCGCAGGCGCTCGGCGCCGACGGCCAGTTCCTCGCCGGTCAGTTCGTCGGCTTTCGCCGTGGCACGCGGGGCCAGATTGGTGATGCCGACGCCCCGCTCGATCAGGTGGTCGCGATCCGCGTCCGACATGCCTGCCGTCGGATCGATAGGTCGCTCGATGATCCCGGCGCCCAGCAGAGCCGGATAGAAGCGGTTGCCCGGACGTGCGAAATGCGCCCCGGTCGCGGCCGTCCACAGTCCCGGGTTGATACCGACGAACAGCAGGCGGCAGCCCGGTCCGATGAGGTCCGGAACCTCGGCGTCCCGGAACGACTCCAACTCCGCGCGGGTGAAGCTCACAGCCGGCCCGCCTCCGCACTCACAGCCGGCCCGCCTCCGCACTCACAGTCGGCCCGCCTCCGCACTCACAGTCGGCCCGCCTCCGTCAGCCCGGCGACGGTGTCGGCCAGGGTCTCCGCCGAATCGCGGTACTTCACCCCGAGTTCGGTTTCGCTCGGCCGGTCGTCCGTGTCGGGCATCCGCGTGTAGTACTCCATCGCGGCCTCAGAGATCGGAGTGCCGAAGGGGACGAACCGGTCGATCGCGTCCACGAGTCTGCCCACCAGACGCAACGCGACGTCCGGCACCGGGTACACGCCCATCCGTCTGCCGGTGATCGTGGCCAGCATGTCGGCGATCCCGGCGATCGGGATCCGGGGACCTCCGAGCATGAACCGGCGGGCGCCGCTCCCCGACTGGAGGAGGGCGGCGTGCGCTGTGGCCACCTCACGCACGTCGACCATCGTCCATGCGGCGCCCCGCCCGGGCAGACCCCGCAGGTGGACGGCGGCCTCGACTGCCTGGGCGGCCTCGCCGAACTGCTTTCCCGCGGGCGGGCCGACGATCATGCCCGGGTAGGTGATCGCGATGGGTGCGCCGTCGGCCTGCAGGTCACGCGCGTACTGCTCCACGCGCGCCTTGCTGCGGCCGTAGGCGTCGGGGGGCCCGCACACCGGGAGGTCGGGGGTGAGCAGCCGGGCCCCCGGCTGGAACAACGCGGCGATGCTCGAGACGTAGACGATCGGATCGAGGCCGAGTTCGACCGCCGTTCCCAGCACGTTCTGCGCGCCGGCAAGGTTGGTCTGCAGCATCTCCTCCGCGCGACGCGGGTCGACCGCGACGACGGCCGCGGCGTGGATGACGGCATCGCAGCCGTCCAGGGCACGCCGCACGGACGCGGCGTCCGTGATGTCACCGACCACGTGATCGGACGTGTCGAGCCCGAGCGCCGCCGCGCTGGTCACGAGGCGAGCAGGATCCCGCACGAGGAAGCGCACCCGGTGACCGGCGTCCACCGCCGCCTTCGCGCTCCACGCCCCGACGAAACCTGTTCCCCCCGTGACCAATACCAGCAAGGGGAATTACACCGTCCTGGCGAGACGGTTGGCGAGCATCGTGGTGAACCGGGCGGGATCGTCGAGTTCGCCGCCCTCGGCCAGCAACGCCATCCCGTAGAGAAGCTCCGCGGTCTCCCCCAGCGCGGGATCCTCGTTGCGCTCGCCGTGTGCTTCCCGCAGCCCGGTGACGAGAGGGTGGGCAGGGTTCAGCTCGAGGATGCGCTTCGTAGTGGGAACCGGCTGCCCGGACGCCCGGTACATCCGCTCGAGTGCCGGGGACATGCTGAACGCGTCGCCGACGATGCAGGCCGGTGACGTGGTCAGCCGCGTCGACAGCCGCACCTCCTTGACCTGCTCGGTGAGCGCGTCGGCCATCCAGGAGAGCAGGCCCGCGAAGTCCTTCTCCTGCTCCTCCCGCTCCGACTCGTGTGCCTTCTTGTCTTCCTCGGTGTCGAGATCGACCTCACCCTTGGCGATCGACTGGAACGACTTGCCCTCGAATTCCGGAACCGCACCGACCCACATCTCGTCCACAGGGTCGGTGAGCAGCAGCACCTCGAAGCCTTTCGCACGGAAGGCCTCCATGTGCGGTGAGCTTTCGAGCAGCTGCCGGGATTCGCCGGTCGCGTAGAAGATCTGCTCCTGACCGTCCTTCATCCGCGACACGTAGTCTTCCAGCGAGGTCAGCTCCTCCTCGCTGTGGGTGGACGCGAACGACGAGATACCCAGCAGCACATCCCGATTGTCGCTGTCCGACATCAGGCCTTCCTTGACCGCGCGGCCGAACTCTGCCCAGAACGTGCGGTAGTCGTCGGGCCGCTCGGCCTTCAGGTCCTTGATCGTGGTGAGGACCTTCTTGGTGAGCCTGCGGCGGATGGCACGGATCTGCCGGTCCTGCTGCAGGATTTCACGGGAGACGTTGAGGGAGAGGTCCTGAGCGTCGACCACACCCTTGACGAAGCGAAGGTATTCCGGCATCAACTGGTCGCAGTCGTCCATGATGAAGACGCGCTTGACGTACAGCTGCACACCCGTCTTCCCGTCCCGCATGAACAGGTCGAACGGCGCGTGAGACGGAATGAACAGCAGGGCCTGGAACTCGAACGTGCCCTCGGCCTTCATCGGGATGACCTCGAGCGGTTCGTCCCAGGCGTGGGCGATGTGCTTGTAGAACTCCTTGTACTCGTCCTCGGAGACGTCGTCCTTCGAGCGCGCCCACAGCGCCTTCATCGAGTTGATCGTCTCGGACGTCGTGGTGACCTCGTCCCCGCCGTCGCCCTCCGCGGGGACCGTGCGTTCGACGTCCATCCGGATCGGCCACGCGATGAAGTCGGAGTAACGCTTGACGAGTTCCTTGATCTTCCATACCGACGTGTAGTCGTGCAGGTGATCCTCGGTGTCCTCGGGCTTGAGGTGCAGGGTGACGGAGCTGCCCTGCGGGGCGTCGTCGACGGCCTCGATCGTGTACGTGGCCTCGCCGCTCGACTCCCAGCGCGTGGCCTCACTCTCGCCGGCCTTCCGCGTCAGCAGGGTGACCTTGTCTGCGACCATGAACGTCGAGTAGAAACCGATGCCGAACTGTCCGATCAGTTCCTCGGAGGCAGCGGCGTCCTTCGCTTCCCGCAACTTGCGGCGCAGGTCCGCGGTGCCGGACTTGGCCAGCGTGCCGATGAGGTCGACGACCTCCTCGTGGGACATGCCGATGCCGTTGTCGCGGACCGTGAGCGTGCGCTTCTCCGCGTCCACCTCGATCTCGATGTGCAGATCCGACGTGTCGACGTCGAGGTCCTTGTTGCGGAACGCTTCGAGACGCAACTTGTCCAGCGCGTCCGAGGCGTTGGAGATGAGCTCCCGCAGGAACGAGTCCTTGTTGGAGTACACCGAGTGGATCATGAGGTCCAGGAGCTGGCGGGTCTCCGCCTGGAACTCCAGTTGTTCGATTTTCGTGCTCACTTCGATTCCCTTCGAACGCAGAACCCTCGACACCAGATTCGTCGGAATGATATCCCGCGGCAAAATTCCGGATTCATCGCGGCGAGCTTCCGCCGGTGGCCCGTCAGCCGGCGGCGTCCTCCTTCAGGGTGTGCGCGACCAGCGCGTTGGCGTGGCCGTGACCGAGGCCGTGCTCGGACTTCAGCCAACTCACCAACTCCATGTGCTTGGTCAGCTCGGACGACCGGATGAGCGTCTGCCATTCACTGATCGGCCGACCGTACTTCTTCTCGATCGACGGGAAATAGGACGCGGGACCCTTCACTGGTTCAGCCATGCGCGACACGCTAGCGGAACCCGCCGACACATCCTGTCCGACAAGCATCTTCAGGAAGCGACACTCAGACGGAATGTGCCCATTCGGCGAGCTGGGGCGACACCTCCCGGTACCCCCACTCCCCGCTCGAAACAGCGATGACCAAGTCGTATGCCGGACCTTCGGGAGCATCCAGGTCATAGCCGTTCAATCCGTAGAACACGTGAACCGCCAACCAGGACAGCCGCTTGTTCCCGTCAACGAGGGCATGATTCCTCGTCAAGGACTCGAGCAGGACGGCCGCCTTGTCGTGAATCGACGGATACACCTCTTGGCCGAGCAACGACGCCTGCGGACGGTGGGCCGCCGAGTCGAGCAGCCCGAGATCCCGGACCGACGCAACGCCGAGATCCTCAGCCAGCGAGAGCAAGTCCTCGAGAGTCAGATAGTCGATCGTCACCGCGAGAGGCGGTCCAGCAAGGTGGCGTACCGGTCGCGGCCGCGGCGGGACAGAGCGCGAACCCGCTCGTCATGGGTGTGCCGAGCGGCAGCCTCCAGGATCGCGCGAACCGTCGCTTCCTGCTTACTGACGCCTTGAGCGTCGGCGAGAAGCGTCAGCGCACGCTCCTGCTCCTCCGTCAGTCGCAATGTCATGGCCATATGCCGATGATACCAAAGTGGTAGCAGCTGGCCCTGTAACCCGACCTTCGATCAGGACTTAACCAACAGCAGCGTTTCGTCCTCGCGCGGGACCGGCCTCGCGACCGTACTTGTCGGTCACGTCTGTCAACATATCGCCGATTACTTACATCAGATCTTTGGAAACTTGGGGGAAGAATGTCGATCGAATGCGAATGCGGACGTACACCACCGGCGGACTACGAATACTGCGGTTGCGGTTCACCAAATCTAGGATTTTCCTCCGCCACTGAGGTGCTGCCACCGACGCTCCACTTCGGATCCAACAACGACGGAATACAGGCAGGTAACGACATCACTGCCGGCGGCAACTTCATCGTCGGCAAGACTCCAAACGATCCGTTCGAACACCGAACTGAGATGCACCGTCAAGTGAAACGCCGCGTGTGGTTACCGGATAATTGGTTGTCAGTCGTCGGTGTGTCACTAGGAATTCTAGTTGCCATCGTGAATCTGAAGTCGAATCAAAGCAACTACATTGCGACCATCGTGGCCTGTGCAATTGTCGCGTTGAGCGGATTTGCCCTGACGATAAATCTCACATTGAGCGCAACAAGATTTCGACCATTTCGGTTCGGGTTACCAGGCTATGCCCTCGAGAGGGACACCGAAGGACAGACCTTTCTCACAGTTCCGAGGGCACGCTGCCTTTGGTGCCCGACCGAGCGTTACATGCGTCTCCAACCCGTGGAAGGTCTATCTGAGCTGAAATGGGTCTGCCCGGCGAACCCTGTGCAACATCAGATCGGCATTGACTTCACCCAGCTACCGAGCCTCGACTCCGCCTAGTGAAACAAATATTCCGCCGAACGTCACCTTCGGGCAGAAGCTTCCTCGCGGTCGCGCGGGGATCCGTAGGCTTATCGCATGTACCGGTCACGCGCGAAGAATCCGGCAGGGTGACGAAAGTGGCGGAGCTGATTCTGGGACCGCTGCTCAGACATGTCGGCACATCTGACGCGACGGTGTGGGTCGAGACGTCGGAGCCGTGCACCGTCCGGGTCCTCGGCCACGAGGAACGCACGTGGAACGTCTCGGGTCACCACTACGCGCTCGTCGTCGTGGACGATCTGGGACCGGGATCGACCACTCCGTACGACGTGACCCTCGACGGCCGTCCGGTGTGGCCGCTGCCGAATGCCGTCCCGTCGGTGATCCGCACGCTCCGCGAGGACGACGACACCCTCGTCCTGACGTTCGGATCGTGCCGGTTCGCCACGATGTCCACGACGGAGGACAACCGGCACCTCGGCGCCGACGCCCTCGACGCCTACGCGGTGCGGATGGCCGGACAGTCCCCGGACCGGTGGCCCGACGCCCTGCTGCTGCTCGGGGACCAGGTGTATGCCGACGAACTCTCCCCCGAGACCGAGGCGCGCGTCGCCGAGATCCACGACGTGAAGGAGCCACCCGGCCCGCAGGTGCGCAACTTCGAGGAATACACCTGGCTGTATGCCGAATCATGGTCGGACCCTCAGGTGCGCTGGCTGATGTCCACGGTGCCCACGTCGATGATCTTCGACGACCACGACGTGCGGGACGACTGGAACACCTCCGAGTCCTGGCGCGACGACGTCGAGGCGACGTCGTGGTGGGAGGAGCGTATCGTCGGCGCGTTGTCGTCGTACTGGGTCTATCAGCACCTCGGGAACCTGTCGCCGAGCCTCCTCGCCGAAAACGATCTGTACCAACGTGTTCGGAAGCACGGCGGCGACGTCGAACCGATGCTCCGGGAGTTCGCGTCCGCCGCCGACGAGGAGGCGGACGGCGCGAAGGGCACGCAGTGGTCGTATCGCCGCGACCTCGGAGTCGCGAGGCTGCTCGTCATCGACTCGCGGTGCGGGCGCATCCTCTGCGGTGGTCGCCGCGAGATGGTGTCCGACCCCGAGTTCTCCTGGATCGAGCGTCAGACCGAGGGCGACTACGACCACCTGCTCGTCGGGACGTCGCTGCCGTGGCTGCTGCCCCGCGCCCTCCACGACCTGGAGTCCTGGGACGAACGCCTCGCCGCCGGATCCCGCGGCCCGCGGGTGGCGGCCTGGGCCGAGAAGATCCGGCGCGCGGCGGACCTGGAGCACTGGGCTGCGTTTCGTGACTCGTTCGACCGGCTCGCCCGGCTCCTCGCCGACGTCGGCAGAGGTCACCGGGCCGGGCCGGGTGGGCGCGCGCCGTCCACCATCTCGGTGCTGTCCGGCGACGTCCACCACGCCTACGCCGCGCAGGCGCACTACCCCGAACCGCTGCAGTCACTGGTCTATCAGCTGACGTGCTCGCCCCTGCACAACTACGTACCGGCCGCCATGAACGTGACGTTCCGGATCTCGTGGCGGCGCGCCACCGAGCGGACCGTGCGTTTCATCCTGGGCCGGGTGTCGCGGGTGCCGCCCGTTCCTCTCGACTGGTCCAAGGTCGCCGGACCGTTCTTCGGTGATCAGGTGGCGACCCTCCACCTGAAGGGAAGGTCGGCCCGCCTCGTGATGGAACAGGCCCGCAACGACAGCGACGGCACACCCCGGTTCAAGACCATGACCGACCTCGAACTGGCAACGGGAAAGGACTACTGACGCTGCTCGGCCGCCGCCTTCAGCTGCGCGAGCCCCTTCTCGAAGTCCTTACCCACCATCTTGTCCATCGGGAAGACGACTCCCACGATCCTGAAGAAAAGGTTGTTCTTGCCGGTCATCTGCCAGCGGACGGTCGTGCCCGCGCCGTTCGGTTCGAGGAGGAACGTTGTGACGTTCTCCGCCTTGAACGGTTTGAGGAAGGTCAGGTCGAGCACGACCTTCGAGCCGGGCACCGACTCGGTGATCACCATCTGTCCCGAACCCGCCTTGCGATTGCCCTCCCAGGCGTAGGATGCGCCCACTCCCGAATCCGGGCCGGAGTACGTGCGCTTCAGATCGGGATCGACGTCCTCCCACGGCGACCACGCCTGCCACTTCCGGAAGTCGTCGAGGAGGGGCTGAACAACGTCGGGGCTCGCATCGATGACGGTGGAACGTTCGACGAGGAACTCGGCCGAAGCCATGCGGTCTCCATTCGGTGTCGGGTGTGGCGGACCGAGGTCGCGACCACCTCTTCACGTGGAAGATAACGCCTCGCCACCGGTCGCGCGCGCGGTATCGTCGGGAGCGACCCGTACGACATGGTGGGGGTAGCAGTGACGACCGAGACGGATCTGATCCGCAATATCGCTCTGGTGGGGCATCAGGGCAACGGGAAGACGACGCTCGCGGAGGCGATGCTCTTCCGCGCCGGTGTCGTCACGCGACCCGGACGTGTCGAGAGCGGCAACACCGTGCTCGACACCCAACCGGAGGAACACGACCGCACCCAGTCGCTGACGCTCGGCCTGGCTTCGTTCTCCTGGAACGACTACCGGATCAATCTTCTCGACCCGCCGGGCTACGCCGATTTCGCCGGCGACGCGATGACGGCGCTCCGGGTCGCCGACGTCGCCGTGTTCGTGATCGACGGGGTCAGCGGTCTGCAGGTGAACGACGAACTGCTGTGGCAGGCGGCCACCGAGCGAGCCATCCCGCGCATCCTGTTCGTGAACAAGATGGACAAGGAACGGGCGTCGTTCGACGCCGTCCTGGCCGGGATCCGCGACCATTTCGGGTCCGGAGTCGAACCGGTCGACCTGCCCGTCGGCGAGGCGTCCGCGTTCACCGGCGTCGCCGACCTCCTCACCGAGCACGTCATCCTCTACGACAGCGGGTCCGCGAACACGAGCGACGAACTGCCCGCCGACATCGCCGACCGCGAACACGAACAGCACGAGCATCTCGTGGAGGACGTCGTCGAGATCGAGGACGACCTGCTCTCGAAGTACCTCGACGGCGAGGACATCTCCGTGTCCGAACTCGAGCACGCGCTCCGCGCGGGTTTCGCCGCGGGCTCGCTGTGGCCGGTGCTGTGCGGGTCGGCCGTCGATGCGATCGCCGTCGACCGGTTGCTCGACTTCGTGTGCCGGATCGCGCCGGCACCGTCGGAGGTCCCGGGCATCGAGGTCCGCGGTGACGGGGACCGGGTCGCCGAGGTGCGGTGCGATCCGTCCGGCGACCCGCTCGCGTACGTCTTCAAGACGCAGACCGACGAATACGTCGGGCAGGTGGCGTTGCTGAAGATCCTCTCCGGCAGCGTGCACGCGGACGATGTCTTAATCAACCAGCGCACCGGCGCGAAGGAGCGCCTGCACAATCTCCTTCGCGTCCTCGGCAGCAAACACACCCCGATCGACAGCGCGGAGGCCGGCGACATCGTCGGCGCCATCAAACTCACCGATGTCTCGACGGGCGACACCCTCGCGCCGATCGGCTCACCGCTCACCGTCCCCCCGATCGTGCACCGCCGTCCCGTCTACGGACTCGCGGTGGCCGCCGAGAGCGCCGGCGACGAGGACAAACTCGCGACAGCCCTGGCCGAACTCGTCAGCGACGACCCGACGCTGGAGGTCACGCGCGACAGCGAGACCCACCAGACGGTGGTCCGGGGCGCCGGCGACGTGCACGTGCAGGTGGCGCTGACCCGGTTGAAGCGGCGGTACGGCATCACCCTTCTGACCGAACCGGTCAAGATCGCGTACCGCGAGACACTGCTCGGCACCGTGGAGACGGAGGGCCGCCACAAGAAGCAGAGCGGCGGCCACGGCCAGTTCGGGGTGGCGACGGTCCGCTTCGAGCCGCTCCCCCGCGACAAGGGCTACGAGTTCGTCGACGAGACCCGTGGCGGTGTGATACCCAAATCCCTCATTCCCGCGGTCGGAAAGGGGATCGCCGAATCGATGGGACGCGGAGGCAGGCACGGGTTTCCGCTCGTCGACCTGCGCGCCACCGTCCTCGACGGCAAGCATCATTCGGTCGACTCCGACGATTTCAGCTTCCGGATGGCAGGGGCGCTCGCCCTCCGTGCGGCCATCGACAAGGTGGGCACTCTCGTCCTCGAACCCGTCGACCACGTCGAGGTCACCGTGCCCTCGACGCTGCAGGGTGACGTGATGGCGGATCTCGGCCGGCGACGCGGCCAGATCGAGGGCACCGAACCGGCAGGGGACGGCGAGGTCACTGTCATCGCCTCGGTGCCCACGAGCGAGGTCACCGACTACCCGGTCGCCCTGCGCTCGATGACGCACGGGCGTGGCCGTCTCGCACTGAGCTTCAAGTGCTACCAGGAGCGGCCCGAACCGCGCTGACAGTGCCCTTCCAGCGTGCACGCAGCGTTCTCCCAGCTTCCCGCGGTGTAGTGGTGTCTCACTCACAGAGGAAGGGCATCGATCATGCGTTCACAATTGGTTCGCGGCATCGGTGGAGCGGCGATGGCAGTAGGTCTCGCATGTTCCGTCGTCGCGTGTAGTTCGGGCGAGTCTTCGTCCGGCACTTCGTCGACCGGCACCGCCGGCAGCGCTGTGCAGGGCGGCTCCGGCGACAGCGCTGTGCAGGGCGGCTCCGCCCCCGCGGCGATGAGCGACGAACTGCAGGCCTGCCTCGAGGAAAACGGCGTGCCAGCACCGCCCGACCAGGCCGGCGGCGGGGCACCGGGCGGGGTGGCGCCACCCAGCGGCGAAATGGCACCGCCGGAGGGCGACGGTTCGGCCCCACCCCAGGGCGGCGCGCCGGACGCGTCGAGCGCTCCTCCCGGGATCGACAGTTCGACGTGGGCGGCGGCGCAGGAGGCCTGTTCCTCGCTGGCGACGGGCACCACGGGATCGTGAGCGGTCGTTAGATCTCGCGACCGGCCCTCAGCCGCGCGGCGAGTTCCGCGCGGCTGCGGACCCCGGCCTTCGCGTACACCGATTTCAGGTGGTCCTGGACTGTGTTCGCGGTGATGCCGCGACGTCGTGCGATCTCGGACGTCGCGTAGCCGGCCAACACGTCGGCGCACACGTCACGCTCGCGTGCGGTCACCGCATACGCTGCAAGTAACAACCCGGTGAGCTCACCGCCGGCGGCGGGTTCGAGGGTGACCACCGTCTGCGGTTCGTCGCCGCCGATCAAGGCCGTGGCGCGCACCAGAATCCAGCCGCCCTCCGCGTCGCGCACACGCGCCTTGAAGATCCCCGAACCGCTCGACCGCGCCCCGAACGTCGCGGCCCGCAACACCACGGTCAACCTGCCCGGGGCGACCTCGTCGAAGCGGTCCTGCCAGCCGCGGGCAGCGGCCGTGAGTGCAATCGGATCGCCGGCGGCGTCGGTGACCACCACCGCCGGACCCTGGTCGCCGCGACCGGAGATTGCCGGGGCGTGCACGGACGCGGCCCGCGTCGCGACCGCCAGGCCGGGAGCCACGAGTGTGAGGAACTCGAGCTCACGATCGGTGAAATCCGGCCCGGACCGCACGAATCCGGCTGCGCCCCAGCACACCCCGTCGACGCTGAACACGATTCGGACCTCGCTGCCGATCCCCAGCGGCGCCCACACCGCGCCGTGGCGGAGGCTGTGCGCGACCGCGTCCGCGGGTAGGTCCGAGGCCCGCGCGACGGTCCGGCCGCTGCGGGCGAGTTCGGCGAACGTGCCCGGATCTTCGCCCTTGTACTCGGATTCGGCGAGCAGCGGTTCGTACTGCTGCGGTATCCGGCTGCGCCCGCTGGTCATCGAACTGATCGCGAGTGTCTCCGGGTCGAGCATCGCCCAGCACGTCAGGTCGGTGCGCACCGTCTCCCCGACCAGTTCGATGGCGCGCTCGTGCAGCTGCGTGACGCCGGCTCCCGCTCCTGCGAACGCGAGCACCTCCCGCCGCAGCTTTTCCGCCCGGACCTCCAGCATGACCACAGTATGCGCTGGTCACAGGCACACCACCATCCCAGATTCCGGGGATGGGTAGAGCGGTGAGCCGGTCCTACCGTCGCAGTATGTCCACCCACGTTCACGTAATCAGAGCAGGCGACGGCAGGCGGCTCACCGCGCCGGACGCCGACATCACGGTCCTGGTCGGCGGCGATCACACCGGCGGAACGTACGAAGTCTTCCTCGTCGAAGCGTCCCGGACCGCACCGGACGGTCCACTGCACGCCGAGCCGTGGTCGAAGTCCTACCACGTGCTGCGCGGCCGGATACTCGTCCAGGCCGGGGACACCGGGCACGAACTCGCGGCGGGGGAAACGGTCGCCATCGAGGCGGGAACGATGAATACGTTCACGGTCCTCTCCGAGTCCGCCGACTTCCTCCTCGTCGCCGCCGGGGCGTCCCACGGCCGCTTCTTCGGTGATCTCGACATGGTCGGCCGTGGCGGGCACTCGCCGGAGGTAGTGGCCCGACTGCTGCACGAGGTCACCGACCGCTATGGCGTCAAACTCGCGACCGGGGCGGGTGCGTCATGACCGTCGTCGCGCAGATCGCCACCCTGGTCGCCGCCGGCGTGCATCTGCTGGCATTCGTGTGGGAATCGCTGCTGTTCCGCAGACGGTCGGTGCACGAGGGCATCTTCCGTATCCCGGGGGGCGACGTGCCCGCCGCCCATCTGTGGGCGTTCAACGTCGGCTTCTACAATCTGTTCCTCGCCTCCGGCGCCATCGCCGGCGTCATCCTGTGGTGGGCCGGTCAGGACACGCCTGGTCGCACACTCGTCGTCTACACCTGCCTCTTCATGTTCCTCGCGGGCATCGCCCTGGCCGCGTCGGATCGCATGGCGCTGAGCCGGCAGCGTGGCGACGGCGTCGTTGGCGCACTGTCACAGAGCGCGCCGCCACTGGTGGCTCTGATCTCGCTGGCGATCGGGTGACAACCCTTCGCAGTCGATTGCCAGAAACTTCTCAGGGTCGACCGATCGAATCCTTATCGTCCGTCGGCATGATGGACGCCATGCCCCAGGTGACCGTTCTCGCCATCGGTGGTACCGGAGAGTCCCACCCCGATGACCACCGGCGCCACGTCTCCGGACTGTTGTGTGACGTCACCGACGCCCTCGACGACCGATTCGAGTCTCGGTGGGTCGGCTATCCGGCGTCGTACGGGCCGGTCGCCGCGGGCGGGCTCAGCTATCGGCAGAGCACCGAGGTCGGCGTCCGCCGGTTGATCGACGCCATCGACGACGTTCCCGGACCTGTCATGCTGATCGGGTACTCGCAGGGATGCACCGTGATCCGTGAGGTGCTCGGACAGATCGCCACCGGCACCCTGCGCTCCGGCAACCTCGCCGCCGTGGGTCTCGTCTCCGATCCCGAGCAACCGGCGGGAGTGGCCCCGGGATGCTTCGGGCGCGGTGTCGCGGGTGTCGGCGCGCCGATCCCCGAGTCGATACCGGTCCAGTGGATCGCGCACCCGGACGACATGATCTGCAATGCCAGCGAAGACAGCTATGTCCGCGACATCGCCGACCTCACGCGGTGGATGTCATTCCGCGCAGTTCGGACGTGGCTCACGCAGACGTGGGAACTGATCCGCAGCAACAGCTTCCAGAATGCGGGCAAGACACGATTCAGCCCTCGGCAGTGGCGCACCGACGCCCGTCGCCTGCGGACCGCGATGATCGAGGTGCTCGGCTACCTTCCGCCGCACCTCGCCTGGCGCGGTGTGCGTGTCGTCAACACGCGGGGCGGGCGGCACATCGCGTACGCCAGCGAACCACTCGACGCGAGCGGGCTCACCGGATGTCAGATTCTCGCCCAGTGGCTGCAGGTACGGGCGACGTTCGAACCGCCCCTGCGCGTCGCGGCGTGACGGTCGGGCATCGCCGCGTGACCGCAGCGGGGTGAGCATCCGGCGGGGTTCGCGCAGGGCCACGGCGACGGCGTCGCTGCGAGGGTGGGCGGCCTCGCCCGGCCCGGGGGCGACCACGAGGTCTTCCGGTCCCGGGATCGTGCCGCAGTGGGGGCACCGCCCGAAACGGTCGAGTTGCGTCCCGCATTCGGCGTGCGAGAACACCCGGCCGGGATAACTGCCGGGCGACACGTACTGCTCACCCCATTGGGAGAGCGCATAGATGCTCGGCCACAGCGCCTTTCCCGCCTCGGTGAGTTCGTACTCGGGATGACCGCCGTCGGCGACGCGGACGAGGACACCGGCGTCGACGAGTGCGCCCAGCCGATCCGTCAGGACGGCGCGGGAGATGTCGAGGTGTGCGAGGAGATCGCTGAAGCGGCGGACGCCGTAGAAGCAGTCGCGCAGCACGAGCATCGTCCACCGCTCGCCTACTACTTCGAGCGCGCGAGCGAGGTTGCAGTTCTGCTGCGAGTACCCGGTTCCCAGTGCCATTTCCCCATGCTAGCCCAACTCGGTCTTGTCACCAGACCAAAATAGTTCTAAGTTCAGTCTCGTGAACAGACCAACCGCGGTTGCCCCACCCGTCCGAGCCCACGCACCCCGCCCGGGAACCACACTGTCCGTCGCGTCGCTCGGCACGTTCGTCGCCCTGATCGCGTTCTGCGCCCCGCTCGGCAACATGCCCACCGTCGCCGCGGCGCTGTCGGCGGGCCCCGCGGCGCAGACGTGGATTCTCAGTTCGATGAGCGTGGGCCTCGCCGCGGTCCTGCTGACCGCGGGCGCGCTCGCCGACGACTACGGCCGGCGCCGGGTGTTCCATTGGGGCGCCTGGCTTCTCGCACTGGGAGCCGTGGTCGGCGCGGTCAGTCAGGAACCCGTCCTGTTCATCGTCGGGCGACTGATTCAAGGGGTGGCAGGCGCAGCGCTCATCGCGGCCAGCCTCGGCGCCGTCGCCCACGCCTTCGCCACTCCGGCGGCACGCGCGACGGCGAGCGGGATCTGGGGCGCGAGCGTCGGCGCAGGCATCGCGGTCGGTCCCGTGCTCGCAGGACTCCTCGACCTCGCCGGATGGTGGCGCGGCCTGTACTGGGCACTCGCGGTCGCATCGCTCGCGATCGGACAGGTCGCGACGCGCGCACTGGCGGAGTCACGGTCCGCCGTCCCGAAGCGGATCGACGTCCCCGGTGCGGTCACGCTCTGCGCCGCGATGGTGCTGGTCCTCGTCGCACTGGTCGAGGGCAGGCAGGGCAACACTCCCGCCACCGCCCTCTGCGGTATCGGCGCCGCCGTGTTCACCCTCGCGTTCGTCGGCGTCGAGCGGCGGCGCCCGTTCCCGATGCTCGACCTCGCCTTGTTCCGCCGACGCGACTTCCTCGCCGCCACCCTCGCGGCCCTCGCCACCGGGGCGGGCATCATCGGTCTGATGTCGTTCGCGTGCACGTTCCTCGTCAAGACGATGCACGTCAGCACGCTCGCCGCAGCCGGGGTGATCGCGCTGTGGTCCGGCACGAGCGTCGTGGCGTCACTGCTGGCGCGGACACTCCCAGCGCGGCTCGCCGGGACCCCGCAACTCGTCATCGGACTCGCCGGCGTCGGCGTCGCCATGCTCACGATGACGGGCCTGTCCCCCGACTCGTCGCTGCTGCGCCTCGTCCCGGGCCTGCTGCTCGCCGGCATCGCCAGCGGGTTGCTCAACGCCGGCCTCGGCCGGCAAGCCGTCGCCAGTGTCCCCGCCGACCAGGGCGGACTCGGCAGCGGCGCCAACAACACCGCCCGCTACCTCGGCTCCTCCATCGGCGTCACCGTCGTCAGCATCATCGCCCTCGACCCCGCAGGCACCATCGACGGCATGGTGACGGGCTGGAACCACGCCGCCGTCACCACCGGGCTGATCTCACTCGTCGGCGCAGGAGTCGTCGGGGTGCTGGTGCGAAGAACCGCCGTCAGACGTTGAAGCGGAACTCCACCACATCGCCGTCGGCCATGGTGTAGTCCTTGCCCTCCATGCGGACCTTGCCCGCGGCCTTGGCGGCGGCCATGGATCCGGCGGCGACGAGGTCGTCGAAGGAGACGATCTCGGCCTTGATGAAGCCGCGCTCGAAGTCGGTGTGGATGACGCCGGCGGCCTGCGGGGCGGTGTCGCCTTTGTGGATGGTCCAGGCGCGGGATTCCTTGGGACCTGCGGTGAGGTAGGTCTGCAGGCCGAGGGTGTGGAATCCGGTCCGGGCGAGGGCGTGCAGGCCGGGCTCGGACTGTCCGATGGAGTCGAGCATTTCCTGCCGGTCCTCTTCGTCCAGTTCGAGGAGTTCCTGCTCGACCTTGGCGTCGAGGAACACGGCGTCGGCGGGGGCGACGGAGGCGCGCAGTTCTGCGACCTTCGCTTCGTCGGTGAGCACGGCCTCGTCGGCGTTGAACACGTACAGGAACGGTTTGGTGGTGAGCAGGCTCAGCTCGCGCAGCAGCGCGAAGTCCAGCTTGTCCTTCGCGCTGAACAGGGTCGTGCCCGAGTCGAGGACTTCCTGCGCCTTCAGCGCCTCCTCGTGGATGGGCTTGAGCTCCTTGTTCTTCTTCGCTTCCTTCTCCAGGCGCGGCAGGGCCTTCTCCAGCGTCTGCATGTCGGCGATGACGAGCTCGGTCTCGATCACCTCGATGTCGGATGCCGGGTCGACGCGGCCGTCGACGTGCACGACGTCGTCGTCGTGGAAGACGCGAACCACCTGGCAGATAGCATCGGCCTCGCGGATGTTGGCGAGGAACTTGTTGCCGAGGCCGGCGCCCTCGGAGGCGCCCTTGACGATGCCGGCGATGTCGACGAACGACACCGTGGCGGGCAGGATGCGCTCGGAACCGAAGATCCGGGCGAGCTCGGACAGCCGCGGGTCGGGCAGTTCGACCAGGCCGACGTTGGGTTCGATGGTCGCGAACGGGTAGTTCGCGGCCAGCACGTCGTTGTTGGTCAGCGCGTTGAACAAGGTGGACTTGCCGACGTTGGGCAGTCCGACGATTCCGAGGGTAAGGCTCACGGTCGTTGGATTCTACGGCGTCGGCGCCGGATCAACGACCACGCCCTCACCAGCTGTTGGTATTGCTGTTCGCGACGAGGGCGATGATCAGGATGGCGTACCCGATGACGAAGACGACGATCAGCGCCACCCAGATCCACAGAGCGATCTTGCCGAGCCCCTTGGCGCGGTCGGACGCGTACTGGGCACCCTGGTAGTCGCCCATCGCCCACTTCGGGTAGACGTCGTGGACGTGGTTGAACGCGGCGAACGCGAGCGGCCAGAAGAAGAGGACGGCGGCCACCGCCCACCCGGCGTTCGACGGCGGCAGCGGCGGCGGGCCGTACTGTCCCGGGTAGGGCTGCGCCTGCGGCTGTTGCTGCTGCGTCGGGTACTGGTAGCCATAGGCACCCGTGTCGCCCGGCTTCGGCGGCACCGGATTGCTCGACGATTCCGGATTGGTCGGTGACTCCGACATGACGCCCCCCTGTCGTGGCAGCTGACCTCGTGCCTCCACTATCCCATCCCTCGCCACGTGAGTGGGAAAGTGCACCGGAGTACGCGTCGGCACTCACGTGAGGTTCTAGTCTCAGCACGTGACCCGATGGTTGATCGTCCTCGCGATATGGATCCTCGGACTGGGCGCTCTCGCCCTGACCGTCGCTGTGGCCACGGGATGGTGGTGGTTCGCCGCCCTCCTCCTGCTCGCGACTGCCGCTCTGGGCACGTGGGACCTGCTGCAACGGCGGCACAGCGTTCTGCGGAACTACCCGGTGCTGGGGCACGCGCGGTTCCTGCTGGAGAAGATCCGCCCCGAGATCCAGCAGTACTTCATCGAATCGTCCACGGATGGAACGCCCTTCGACCGCGACACCCGCGACCTCGTCTACGAGCGCGCCAAGGGCACGCTCGCCGAGGAGCCGTTCGGCACCGAGCGGGACGTCCACGCCGTCGGCTACGAGTTCATGGTCCATTCGCTGCGCGCACGGATGGCCCCGCCCGAACCGCCGACCGTCCGCCTCGGCGGACCGGACTGCGAACAGCCCTACGACATCGCGCTTCTCAACGTGTCGGCGATGAGCTTCGGCTCGCTCTCGGCCAACGCCATCGAAGCCCTCAACGCCGGGGCCGCGCGGGGCGGGTTCGCGCACGACACCGGCGAGGGTGCGATCAGCCCCTACCACCGCAAGCACGGCGGCGACCTGATCTGGGAGATCGCGTCCGGCTACTTCGGCTGCCGGGCGGAGGACGGCCGGTTCGACCCCGCCAAGTTCGCCGAACACGCGGCACTCGACCAGGTGAAGGCGATCTCGATCAAACTGTCGCAGGGCGCGAAGCCCGGACTCGGCGGGGTGCTGCCCGGCGCGAAGGTGTCGAGGGAGATCGCCGAGACGCGCGGCGTGCCGGTCGGGAAAACGGTGATCTCCCCGCCTGCGCACACCGCGTTCTCCACCCCGAACGGGCTCATCGACTTCATCGTCACCCTGCGGAAGCTCTCCGGCGGCAAACCCGTCGGGTTCAAACTGTGCGTCGGATCGCGCATCGAGTTCCTCGGCATCTGCAAGGCGATGCTCGAACGCGACGTCACCCCGGACTTCGTCATCGTCGACGGCTCCGAGGGCGGAACCGGTGCGGGTCCAGTGGAATTCGAGGACAACATGGGCATGCCCCTCACTGAGGGGCTGATGCTGGTGCACAACGCGCTCACCGGCACCGGCCTGCGGGACCGCGTCAAGATCGGCGCGTCCGGGAAGGTCGCCAGCGCATCCGACATCGTCAAACGGATCATCCAGGGCGCCGACTTCACCCTGGCCGCCCGCGCGATGATGTTCGCCGTCGGGTGCATCCAGGCGCAGATGTGCCACACCAACCGCTGCCCCGTCGGGGTGACCACCCAGGACCCGGCGCGGACCCGCGCACTCGACGTCCCCGACAAGGCGGCCAGGGTGTTCCGGTTCCAGAAGTCGACGGTGGCAGGCGCCCGGCAGATGGTGGCGTCGATGGGCCTCGACAGCTTCGACCAACTGACACCGGCGATGCTCAACCGCCGGATCGACGGCGTCACCACCCGCACCTACGCGGAACTGTACGAGTGGCTGATGCCCGGCGAATTACTCGAGGACCCGCCGTCGGATTGGCTGACCGACTGGATCGATGCCGACTCGACTCGCTTCTGACGTCGTTTTTTCGTCGAACTGAACGTCGGCGCAATAGGGTGACGGGGGCCACAAAAGATGTGGCACCTGTCGACGGCGTCGCCCCTGGCACACAATGACGACGGGGACGCCGGGAAGGAGTTCGCGATGGCCCTGAGAGCCGCCCCCGAATCCGAGGTCGAGTACCTGAAAACGGATCCGGATCTGCCGCCGGTCGGCGTCGTGGACCGCACCCCGATCTCACCGGCGGCGCGGATCACGTTCGCGGTCCTCGGCCTTCTCGGCGGCATCGCCTGGGTGATGATCGCGTTCGTTCGCGGCGAGAACATCAACGCCGTCTGGTTCGTCGTGGCCGCCGTCTGCACCTACCTCATCGCCTACCGCTTCTACGCGCGGTTCATCGAGCGCAAACTCGTCCAACCCCGTGACGACCGGGCCACGCCCGCCGAGATCCTCGAGAACGGCAAGGACTACATGCCGACGGATCGGCGGGTGCTGTTCGGGCACCACTTCGCCGCCATCGCCGGCGCAGGCCCCCTCGTCGGCCCCGTCCTCGCCGCCCAGATGGGTTACCTGCCCGGCACGCTGTGGATCATCATCGGCGTCGTCTTCGCCGGAGCCGTCCAGGACTTCCTCGTCCTGTGGATCTCGACGAAACGCCGCGGCCGCAGCCTCGGCCAGATGGCGCGCGACGAACTCGGCGTCGTCGGCGGTGTCGCCGCCATGATCGGCGTCTTCGTCATCATGATCATCCTCATCGCGGTGCTCGCCCTCGTCGTCGTCAACGCGCTCGCGGAAAGCCCGTGGGGTGTCTTCTCCATCGCCATGACCATCCCGATCGCCCTCTTCATGGGCGTCTACCTGCGGTACCTGCGCCCGGGCAAGGTCGCGGAGGTGTCGCTGATCGGCGTCGTGCTGCTGCTCCTCGCCATCGTCTCCGGCGGCTGGGTGGCCGACACCGGATGGGGCGCCGACTGGTTCACGCTGTCCAAGGTGACCATCGCCTGGCTGATGATCGCCTACGGTTTCGCCGCCTCCGTCCTGCCCGTGTGGCTGCTCCTCGCCCCGCGCGACTACCTGTCGACGTTCATGAAGATCGGCACGATCGTCCTGCTGGCCATCGGCATCCTGGTCGCGCAGCCCGCCATCAAGATGCCCGACGTCACGACGTTCGCCATCCAGGGCAACGGCCCCGCCTTTGCGGGTTCGCTGTTCCCGTTCCTGTTCATCACGATCGCGTGCGGCGCGCTGTCCGGCTTCCACGCCCTCATCTCCTCCGGCACGACGCCCAAACTGCTGGCGAAGGAAAAGCAGATGCGGCTGATCGGCTACGGCGGCATGCTCACCGAGTCGTTCGTCGCGATCATGGCGCTCGTCACCGCGTGCATCATCGACCAGCACCTGTACTTCGCGCTGAACGCGCCTGCCACCCTCACCGGCGGAACCCCCGAGACGGCCGCGACGTATGTGAACAGCCTCGGACTCTCCAGCCCGAACATCTCCGCGGACACCCTCGCGCAGGCCGCGGCGGGCGTCGACGAGGAGTCGATCATCTCGCGCACCGGCGGTGCCCCGACGCTCGCGTTCGGCATGTCCGAAGTGCTCAGCCAGTTCCTCGGCGGCGCTGCCCTCAAGTCGTTCTGGTATCACTTCGCGATCATGTTCGAGGCGCTGTTCATCCTCACCACCGTCGACGCCGGCACCCGGGTCGCCCGGTTCATGCTGTCGGACTCGCTCGGCAACTTCGGCGGACCCGCCCGCAAGTTCAAGGATCCGTCGTGGCGCATCGGCGCGTGGGTGTGCTCGCTCGCCGTCGTCGGACTGTGGGGCGCCATCCTCCTGATGGGCGTCACCGACCCGCTCGGCGGCATCAACACCCTGTTCCCGCTGTTCGGCATCGCGAACCAGTTGCTCGCCGCGATCGCGCTGACGGTGGTCCTCGCCATCGTCATGAAGAAGGGCCTGTTCAAGTGGGCCTGGATTCCCGGTGTTCCCCTCGTCTGGGACCTGATCGTCACCATGACCGCGTCCTGGCAGAAGATCTTCTCCGGCAACACCTCCGTCGGCTACTGGTCGCAGCACGCCGCGTTCAAGGAGGCGAAGGAAGCGGGCAAGACCAGCTTCGGATCCGCCAAGACCCCCGAGGCCATCGACGCCGTCATCCGCAACACGTTCATCCAGGGCACCCTGTCGATCGTGTTCGCCGGCCTCGTTCTCGTCGTCGTGGTGGCCGGAGCGCTCGTGTGCCTCAAGGCGTTCCGGGCCGGTGGACTGCCGACCACCGAGGCACCCGAGGAACCGTCGAAGATCTTCGCACCGGCCGGGTTCGTCACCACCGCCGCCGAGAAGGAACTCGACAAGGAATGGAACGAACTCATCGCCTCCGGCGCGGTTCGCGCACCCGGCGCGGCACACACCCACACGGACAGGGCACATCATCATGATGAATAGGGTCGTGGGGGCCGTCCGGACCGCCTGGTGGTGGACGGGGGCGCTGATGGGCGACCACGACTACAGCAGGTACGTCGAGCACCTTCGCCGCCACCATCCGGACGCCGAGGTGCCGAGCGAGCGGGAGTACTGGCGAGCGCGCTACGCGGACGCCGACGCCAACCCGGGCGCCCGCTGCTGCTGACCTCACCGTGCCGGCCCGGCGTTCCCCAGTACTGTCAGTACTGATCGGCTGAGCAGACACGGCAGGGAGGACCATCTGTGACGGAGAAGGAAGCCCCGGCACCGTCCGGGAGCGCGGTCACGAAACCGGACCGCGGGCACCTCATCGGGGTGGGTGCGATGTGGCTGGCCAAGTGGTCGCTGGTCCTCGCGGCAATCGCGCTGGGCGCGTTGCTGTTCGGATGGATCATCGAGAAGCTGTGGGTGATCGTCCTCCCCGTGCTGCTGGCGGTGGTGGTGTGCACGGTGCTGTGGCCGCCGACGCGCGCGATGACGAAGCGACGCATCCCCCCGGCGGCGGCCGCCGCGACGACGCTCGTCGTGTTCATCGCCGTCGTCGCCGGGATCATCGCCGGCATCGTGCCGTCCGTCGTCAGGCAGGCCCCCGAGCTGGCCAACAAAGCCACCCAGGGCATCAACCAGGTGCAGGACTGGTTGAAGGGTCCACCGATCAACCTGCAGGACGATCAGATCGACCAGGGCATCCACACGATCATCGTGAAGGTCCAGGAGAGTGGAACGGTCATCGCGTCCGGTGTGTTCACCGGTGTCAGCACCGCCAGCTCGCTGCTGATCACGCTGGGCCTGGTGCTGGTGCTGTCGTTCTTCTTCATCAAGGACGGCCCCCGGTTCATCCCGTGGCTGCATTCCGTCAGCGGCGGCCGCGCGGGCCGTCACCTCGAAGAGGTGCTGGGCCGCATGTGGGACACCCTCGGCGGGTTCATCCGCACCCAGGCACTGGTCAGCCTCATCGACGCCGTCTTCATCGGCGCCGGACTGGTGATCCTCGGCGTGCCGCTGGCACCGGTCCTCGCGATCCTGACGTTCATCGGTGGCTTCATCCCGATCGTCGGTGCGTTCGTCGCCGGCGCACTCGCCGTGTTGGTCGCGCTGGTCGCCAACGGTCTCACCACCGCCGTGATCGTGCTGATCATCATTCTCGTGGTGCAGCAGATCGAGGGCAACGTGCTGCAGCCGGTACTCCAGAGCAAGAGCATGAAACTGCACGCCGTCGTGGTGCTGCTCGCCGTCACCGCCGGTGGTTCCGTGTTCGGGATCGTCGGAGCCTTCCTCGCGGTGCCCGCCGCCGCCGTCGCCGCCGTGGTGGTGCGCTACATCGGTGAGCAGATCGACGAGCACAGCGCCGAAAGCAACATCCCCGACGCCGTCGCCGCGAACGAAGACCTCGACGACGCCGAACGGGAGGGCGTCACCGTCGACGAGACCGCCGTCGCGTCCAAGCCGGACTGACCGGCGGTTAGCCAGCCACCATCTCCACGGCGGAGCCGGTGCGTCCGCGGATCACGTGCAGCCTGCTCGGGATTCGCTGACGCAGCTCGTCGACGTGACTGACGATGCCCACCACCCGGCCGCCGTCACGCAGCTCGTCGAGGACGCCCATCACCGAGTCGAGGGTGTCAGCGTCGAGGGTGCCGAATCCCTCGTCGATGAACATCGTGTCGAGCACGACGCCACCCGACTCGGCCGCCACCACATCGGCGAGACCGAGCGCCAGCGACAGCGACGCCAGGAACGACTCACCGCCGGACAGGGTCTTGGCCGACCGCACCACCCCGGTGTAGTCGTCGCGGATGTCCAGTCCCAGGCCGCCGCGACGGCCTCGCGGACCGGCCTCGTCGCTGTGGACGAATTCGTAGCGCCCGGCCGACATCCGGCCGAGTCGCGCGGACGCCGACACCGCGACCTCTTCCAGCCGGGCCGCCAGCACATACGACCGCAGCGACATCTTCCTGGCGTTCTGGCCACGGCCCGCGATCACCTCGGCGAGCGCGGCGAGTTCCTCGTGCGCGGCCTGCATCGGGGCAATCGTCTCGGCGGTCTTGTCGAGCTGAGCGACGTACCGTTCCAGATCGAGCAGTCGGCGCTCGGCGTCGGACGCCGCAGCGACGGCGACGTCCACGACCTCCGCCGCCGCGTCGTGAGCCTGCTGGACGGCCGCCAATTCCACGGGTTCCGCGTCGGCGACAGCGGCGACCTCGGGGTCGTCGAGGACGCGGCGCGCCCCGACCTCGGCATCCCGCGCCGCCGTCAGGGCGGCCTCGATCTCACCCCAGCGGGCGGCCGGCCGGACCGCGGCCACGGCGTCGTCGATACTGCCGAAACCGGCGTCCCCGGCGAACGCGCCGGCCTTGGCCGCGAGTTCACGGGCCGCGGACTCTGCTCCGGCGCCGGCGTCCCGCGCGTCCAGCAGTTCCGATGCCGCATCGGCGAGGGCGTCGAGTCGGGCGCGCCGGTCCTCGACGCTCGGGTCGTCGCCCGCCGCCTGACTCACCCGGGCCCGGATCTCCCCGAGCTGGGTCCTGCTCGCGGCGATCCGCTCGGCCACCGTGGCGGCGTCGGCTCCGACGTCCCGCGACCGTTCCTGCAGCCGGCTCTCGCGGTCCCGCAGTTCGGCGAGAGACGCGGACCGGTGCGCCACCTGGTTGCCGAGCGCAGTCGCCTCCCCCACCGCCGTCTCCGCGGCCGAGAGTGCTTGCGCGAGTTCGTCCGCGTCGCCGTCGCCGCCGCGCTGCACGAGCACGTCGATCGCGCGTTCGGCGGCGCCCAGTTTCTCGGTCGCGGTCGTCAACGCCGCCGCGGCCTTCTGCTCCGCCGCGCGTGCCTTGTCCTCGTCGGCCTTCGTGACCGACAGCTCGGACGGTTCGGCGGGCTGCGGATGCTCGGGTGAACCGCACACCTGGCACGCGACACCGTCTTCGAGCGTGCCCGCCAGTTCGGCGGCCATGCCCGCGATCCGGCGTTGCAGCAGGTCGAGCCAGTGTTCGCGCGCGTCCTGGTGCTGCTCCCGGGCCTCGAGCGCCGCGCCCTCGAGGCGATCCCGCTCGACGCGGCGGGTGCGGAGATCCGCCGCCGCGGAGGCTGCGTCGGCTGCCCGGTCCCGGGTGTCGACCAGGCCGGGCAGCGCGGCGCGGGCCTTCTCCGCCGAGTCGAGAGCCTTCTCTGCTTCCCGCAGGGCGAGTGGCAGTTGGTCCCGCTCCCGCGACAGCGCGGCACCGGTCTCGGTGAGTTCGGCCTGCCGGGCGCGCAATTGCTCCACCTCGACGGCGAGGCGTTCGGCGGCAACGGATTCGGCGAGTGCCCCGTCGAGGCGCACGATCTCGTCACGCCAGGTGCGGATACCGGCCCGGATGTGTTCGCGTTCGTCTGCGGTCGGCGGCCAGGACAACTCCGCAACGAGGTCGGCGCCGCCCACCGTCGCGCGCAGTCCGTCGGTGATCGCCCCGACGTTCCGCGCTGCGGCCGCGGCCTTGGCCCGGGCGGCGTCGGCGTCTCGCGCCACCGTCGCGACCGGTTCTGCCCGGCGCGCATCCGCCAGTTCGGCGACGAGTTCGGCCCGCTGGTCGGCACCCGCTGCGTGGGTGTCGAGTTCCGTCTCGGCTCGCCGCCGGCGGTTCTGCAGTTCGAGGACACGGCGCGCCTCGGTGAGCGCGTCACGGGCAACCTTCGCCCGGCTCTTGGCCTTCTGCAGGTCGTCCGCTGCCAGGTCGCGGGTTTCGCGCGCCTCGTCCTCGAGCTTGTGGGCCCAGGTCACCGGATCGGCGTCGGCGCCGCCCTCGATCCCGGCAGCGGTCGCGACCCTCGCGAGCAGCACGTCGACGGCCCGCTGGTGCTCGTCGAGTTCGTGGGCGCTGGTGCGCCTGCGGTCGAGGAACCACTCCTCCACCGTCTCGAATCGGGTGGTGTCGAACAGCCGCTCCAGCAGCTGACCGCGCTCCTCGGTGTCGGCGCGCAGGAACTTCGCGAACTCGCCCTGCGGCAGCAGCACCACCTGGAAGAACTGGTCGGCGCTCATCCCCATCAGCCGCCCGACCTCGTCGGCGATGTCGGGGATCCGGGACAGGTTCTCGCCGTGACCGTCGAGCCACGTCAGCGTGGCCTTCGCGTTTTCCTTGATCGTCCCCGACCCGCGACGCTTGGGCCGCTCGAACTCCGGGCTGCGGACGAGCCGCAGATGCCGGCCGGCGATCGTCGCCTCGAGCGTCACCGTCGGAACGGATCCGGCGGGCGCGTGGTCGGACAGGAGGCGCTTGCCGTCCTTCCGCGCCCCGGGCACGGTGCCGTAGAGCGCGAACGCCACCGCGTCGAGGACCGTCGTCTTGCCGGCCCCGGTATGACCGTGCAGCAGAAACAGCCCGTCCGCACCGAGCCGATCGAAGTCGACTTCCACAGATCCGGCGAACGGCCCGAAGGCTTCGACCTCGAGTCGATGCAGCCTCATGCCGTCTGTTCCAGCGCGACGACCTCGGCGGTGTCCTCGCCGGTCCGGTCGGCGTAACCGAGAGCGGCCTCCACGAGCCGGATCTCGCCCGTCGTCGGTTCGCTGCGCAAATCGGTGAGGAAGCTGCGGGTGATCTGCAGATCACTGCGCCCGTGCACCTTGTCGCGGTACCGCAGATCGTCGGCGCCGTCCGGGCGTTGCCACTCGAGGTGGACGGCGAACGGGAACCGGGTCTGGAGTGAGCGCATGGCGTCGACCGGACGTTCCGGGTCGGTGAGCACCGCCGACACGTAGCAGTCCTCGGCGTCGCGGAACGCGTCGTCCTCGAGCAACTGCTGCACCGTCCCGGTCAGCTGCTTCAGACCGCGGACCACCGGCAGATCGACCCGCTCGACGGAGTGCAGTCCGTCGGC
This sequence comes from Rhodococcus sp. P4_B6, assembly GCF_056402215.1. Taxonomy (NCBI): domain Bacteria; kingdom Bacillati; phylum Actinomycetota; class Actinomycetes; order Mycobacteriales; family Nocardiaceae; genus Rhodococcus; species Rhodococcus sp. P4_B6. The sequence goes on from NZ_JBFUHV010000031.1 coordinate 72,523, forward strand.
GTCGAGGTCCACCAGGAAGACGGCCTTGCCGTGGGTGCGTTCACCGAACGAGTACGGCAGCGGCGAACCCGAGTAGCGGATGTTCTCGGTGAGGGTCTGCGGCGAGTGGAGGTGGCCGAGCGCGACGTAGTCGACCCCGCCGAAAGCCGAAGCCGACACCGTTTCGACGCCGCCGACGGAAATGGACCGTTCCGACCCGGTGGCCTCCGCCCCCACCACGAACGCGTGGGCCAGCACCACCGATCGGGTACGCGGTGCGTTCTCGCGGCGCGCATCGAGGTCGGTGTGGACACGGCCCATCGCGGCGTCGAGGATCTCGGCGTGTGACCGGGCGGACGGCACGTCGAGTTGGGCGCGGGTGATCTCGGGCTCGAGATAGGGAATGCCGTAGAACGCGACGGGTCCGTGCGCGTCCTCGAGCACGACGGGCGCGCCGATCCCGGCGACCGTCGTCATGAGGTGCAGCCCGCCCGCCCGGGAGAACGCGGCACCCGCGCCGAGCCGTGCTGCGGAATCGTGGTTGCCGGACGTGGCGACGATGACCGCGCCCGCGTCCCGGATGGCTTCGAATCCGCGATTGCACACGGTGACGGCGTCCGCGCTGGGGATCGACCGGTCGTACACGTCTCCGGGAACGACGACGACGTCCACACCGTGCTCGGCGACGAGAGCGGCGATCGCGTCGAGCACACGGGCCTGGTCGGTGAGCAGGTCCACCCCGTGGAACGTGCGTCCGATGTGCCAGTCCGAAGTGTGCAGGATCCTCATGTCCCGAGACCGTAGAGCACGGTGCCGACAACCTCGAACACCTCGGCCGCGTGGCGTCCGAGCGATTCGACGTGTCGGTGGGCGGGTGCACCATGAGCCACACGAATGCACTCGCTGCACTCGGAATGCTGCCGGCGCCGGCCGCGGTTCGGCGCGCCGCCGCCCGGGCGTGGATGGAGTCCCGGGTCACAGTCACCGCCCGCAAGCTCCACGACCTCGACGTGTTCGACGGCGACGTCACCGAGGTCAGCGCCGTCGATTCGTGGCCGCGACGCACAAATCTCGGGGATCTCTCGGGCTCCACCGGTCACGCCAACGGAGCTAGTCAACAAGTTGCCGCTACTGTCGTTGTGTGTCTGCAACCCAACGTGCTCGCTCTGGGGTGCCGCTCGACAGGCGGTCGATTGTCCCTACGGTCCCCGGTCTCCCCTGGTGGGGTGTCATTCTCCTGGCCGTCGGAGTCAGCTTTGTCGGATTCGCTGTCGATGCGGCTCGTGGCACCGAACTCACGGCGGCGTTCTCCACCTTCTACTTCCTCGGCTGTGTCCTCGCCGTGGCGGCTGCCGGCAACCGGGCCCTGTTCACCGCGATCGTCCAGCCGCCGCTGATCCTGTTCGTCGCGGTGCCGCTCGGGCAGAGCCTGATCGCGGAGGAGAACAGCACCGCACTGAAAGACCTGGCGATCAACGTCGCGTATCCGTTGGTCAACCGATTTCCGGTGATGCTCGCCGCCACCGTGGTGACGCTGCTGATCGGTGGGCTCCGCCTCTTCCTGCTGCAGCAGCGCACGACCGGTCCTGCGCGGACCTCGGAGCGGCGCCGTGCGCAGCGGGCGCCCCGCACCGCCCGTCCCCGGCGCGCAGCCGAAGGGTCGGAGCAGTCCCCGCCGCCGCGTCGGGCGCGGGACAGGGACAGGGACACCTCGAGGGACGCCGCACGGGAGCACCCACGGTCGTCGCGACGGGCAGCCACACCGCCGCCCCGCCGCTCGTCCTCGTCGGGCGGGCGCACAGCGCCTCCACCACCGATGGTCGACCGGGCAGCGCAGGCGCCCCGGTCGGCACCGCCGCGGACCACGCAGGCACCGCGATCGGTCCCGCCGCGGACCACACCGCGGCCGCGGCCCGACAATGACGTGCCTGCCCACCCCATTCCGCAGGTGCGCTACCGCGACCGGTACGAGCCGCCGTTCGAGTCGGAGCAGCCCCGCTAGAGCGGCGACAGCGGGCCGATCAGGTCCGCGCGGCGCGAAGCTCGCGCGGCAGTGCGAAGACCAGCGTCTCGTTGGCCGTGGTGACCGGCTGGACGTCGTGGAATCCGTGCTCGTCGAGCAGATCGATCACACCCCGCACCAGGATTTCCGGCACGGACGCGCCCGACGTGATCCCCACCGTCCGGACACCGTCGAGCCAGGCCGGATCCACTTCGCGGGCGTAGTCGACCAGGTACGACGCCTTCGCGCCCGCACCCAGCGCGACCTCGACGAGGCGAACCGAGTTGGAGGAGTTGCGGGATCCGACGACGATGACGAGATCACATTCGGGGGCCATCGCCTTGACCGCCACCTGACGGTTCTGGGTGGCGTAGCAGATGTCGTCGCTCGGCGGGTCCTGCAGACTCGGGAAACGCTCCCGCAGTCGGGCGACCGTCTGCATCGTCTCGTCGACGCTCAACGTGGTCTGCGACAACCAGATGACCTTCGATTCGTCGCGGACCGTCACGGCGTCGACGGAATCGGGGCCGTCCACGAGTTGCACGTGATCGGGGGCCTCGCCGGCCGTGCCCTCCACTTCCTCGTGGCCCTCGTGGCCGATGAGGAGGATGTCGAAGTCGTCGCGGGCGAAACGCTTGGCTTCCTGGTGGACCTTCGTGACCAGCGGGCACGTGGCGTCGATGGTGCGCAGATTGCGTGCGGCGGCCGATTCGTGGACCGCGGGAGACACGCCGTGCGCGGAGAACACGAGCAGCGCACCTTCGGGAACCTCGTCGGTCTCGTCGACGAAGACCACCCCCTGGTCGCTCAGCGTCTCGACGACGTGGCGGTTGTGGACGATCTCCTTGCGCACGTAGATGGGGGCGCCGTGCTTCTCGAGCGCCTTCTCCACCGTTTCGACGGCGCGGTCCACGCCGGCGCAGTAGCCGCGGGGCTCCGCGAGCAGTACGCGCTTCCCGCCGTCGGCACGCGACGCTCCCGAATCTGCCGAACGTGTGATACCCACATTGAGTGGAACAGCCGAAGACATGGTTCCAGACTACGGGTCACCCCGGACGGACGACACTTTCGCGGGGCCTCGGCGGGGTAGTGTGCGCATCGTCGCACCGAAGTCGTCGACGCTGTGGGCACGTCGGCTACCCAAACGTGCCGTTGTCAGGCAGGCTGTGGGAATGATTCGTCCCCCGTTCGTGGCGCGTGTCGCCGCCGGAATCGCCGTGACGGCCGTCGAAGAGGCCAGGAAACTGCCGACCACCGCGGCGACCCTGCCCATGACCGCGGTCAGTCAGGTGCTGCAGACCACGATGCGCGTTCAGCAGTCCATGACGGCACTGGCCATCAAGGGCGACCAGGCCTTCGCACTCATCAACTGGACCCACGACGACGAGCAGCCCGCCTGGGCCGTCTTCGACGAGGACACCGATCCGGCGCCCGGCGTCGACGGCGCCGCCGAGGAGCGGTCTGCCGGACCGGGCCGGTTCGCGCTGTACTCGCTGAGCCCGCAGGACGAGAGCGCACCCGAGAAGGTCTCGGCCCCGAGGGCGGCACCCGCCGCCACCAACGGCGCCGCCACCACGAAGACGGCGAGCAAGAAGCCCGCCGCCGCCCGGCCTGCCGTGGCCGAACCCGAGATCGCCGTGGTCCTCGACTACGGCACCCTGACCCTGGCCCAGTTGCGGGCACGTCTGCGCAACCTGTCCGTCGAGGACCTCACCGCGCTGCTGGACTACGAGAACGCGACCCTGGCCCGCGCGCCGTTCCAGACCATGCTGACCAACCGCATCACCACCGCCAAGGCCAAGTGACCTCCGCACAGCCCCGCGCAACCAGTACCGGACCGAGTACCGCCGAACAGCCGTGGCCGGTCCGCACCGTGTCGGCCAAGGTCGCACAGTGGATCGACCGGCTCGGGAGTGTCTGGGTTGAGGGACAGATCACCCAGATCAACGCCCGTCCGGGCACCCGGACGGCGTTTCTGGTGCTGCGCGACCCGTCCGTCGACATGTCGCTGTCGGTGACCTGCTCCCCGCAGTTGCTGCAGAACTCCCCCGTCCCGCTCACCGAGGGCAGCCGGGTGGTGATGTTCGGCAAGTTGTCGTTCTACACGGGCCGCGGATCGGTCTCGTTGCGGGTCACGGAGATCCGCGCGATCGGGATCGGTGAACTCCTGGCCCGGATCGAGCGGTTGCGCGCGCTGCTGGCCGCCGAGGGCCTGTTCGACCCTCGGCTGAAGCGTCCGCTGCCGTTCCTGCCCGGCACCATCGGGTTGATCACCGGTCGTGCGAGCGCCGCCGAGCACGACGTCCTCAGCGTGGCGGAACGCCGCTGGCCCGCCGTGCGCTTCGAGGTGCGCAACACTCCGGTGCAGGGCGCGACCGCGGTGCCGCAGATCCTCGACGCGTTGAAGGAATTGGACGCCGACCCGCACGTCGACGTCATCATCCTCGCGCGCGGCGGCGGCAGCGTGGAGGATCTGCTGCCGTTCTCCGACGAGACGCTGTGCCGGGCGATCGTCGCGTGCCGCACCCCGGTGGTCAGTGCCATCGGCCACGAACCGGACAGTCCGCTCAGCGACCACGTCGCCGACCTGCGGGCCGCGACACCGACGGACGCCGCCAAGCGGGTGGTGCCGGACGCCGTCGCCGAGCAGGCACTCGTCGGCGAACTGCGGTCGCGGAGCGCGGCCGCCCTGCGCAACTGGGTGCAGCGCGAGTCGCATCTGATCTCCCAGCTGCGCAGCAGGCCGGTCCTCGCGGACCCGTTGCGCGCACTCGACCACCGGTCGGACGAGGTCGAGCGGCTGCGGGAGGCCGGGCGACGCGACATCAGCCGGGCGATCGCCGCGGAGAGCACCACGATCGAGCACCTCCGGGCAAGGCTGACGACCCTCGGGCCCGCCGCGACCCTGGCCCGCGGCTACTCCGTGGTCCAGCGGATCGTGCCGGACGGCGACCCGGAGGTCCTGCGTTCGGTCGACGACGCCCCGCCGGGAACCCAGATTCGCGTTCGAGTCGCCGACGGCGCAGTCCGCGCCGCGGTGATGGGAAAGGACAAGTAGGAACATGAGCAACCCCACCGGAAACGACACCGACATCGCGGAGCTCGGTTACGAGGCGGCGCGCGACGAGCTCGTCGACGTGGTCAAGGTGCTCGAACAGGGCGGCCTCGACCTCGACGCGTCACTCGCGCTGTGGGAGCGCGGCGAGGCGCTGGCCAAACGCTGCGAGGAGCACCTCGCGGGCGCCCGCAAGCGCGTCGAGACTGCCCTCGCCCACGCCGAGGACGAGGGCTGACACTCGTCGTCAGGCGGCGAGGATCGGGGCGTCGGCCGCCGCGGTGGTGAGCTGCTCGAACGCCTCGGGTGACGCACTGCCCGTGACGAGGAGCCGGACGTCGCCGAAATCGGACACCCAGATCGGTTCGACACCCTCCCCGCCGTACACGATCCAGCTGTGACCGGCGACGTCCTCGGTGCCCGTCGCCGTCCGCGGACCACCCGCGACGAACGGCACGAGCACCGTCTCGACGGCGTTGCTCTGCGTCAGCTGGATGTAGCGGCCGGCCTCGGTGATGAATCCGACGGTGCTCGAATCGCCGCCGCCGTCACCGCTGACGATGCTGCGGCTGCCCGAGTTGGGCGTCCAGCCCTCCGGCGTCTCCGGCTTGCGGACCGGGAACGGCAGGTCCTGCGCGTCGTACTTCAGCGCCGCGTCCACGTCGAAGCTGGGAATCGGGCCGCTCGTGGGTCCGCCCGGGCTGAACGTGCACTGGCTGGCGATACCCGCGATCAGCACACAGAACAGGACAAGGGGTACGAGCGACCACACCATGTCGCGGTTGTTGTGCAGGATGCGGGGTTTATCAGATGCCACGCCCACCAGTATCCAGGGTCGGTCCCGGAACAACGATTCTCGGTCCCCTGATTCGCGCCCCAGCAGCGCACGTCACACATCTTTCTGGGAGAATCAGCAGCGAGATCCACCCGACACTCGGCGGCCGACGGCCACCGACACAGCGTCGACGTACAACGTCGACCGTGACTGCACCAGGAGGCACTGCCCATGACGGCTAGCACCACTTCGAGTCGCCGCGAGGCCCCGGACCGAAATCTTGCTCTGGAATTGGTCCGAGTCACCGAGGCTGGTGCGATGGCTGCCGGTCGCTGGGTCGGCCGTGGCGACAAGGAGGGTGGCGACGGCGCCGCCGTCGACGCCATGCGCCAGCTCGTGAGCTCGGTCTCGATGCGCGGCGTCGTCGTCATCGGCGAGGGCGAGAAGGACGAAGCCCCGATGCTGTTCAACGGCGAGGAAGTCGGCAACGGCGACGGACCCGAGTGCGACTTCGCCGTCGACCCGGTCGACGGCACCACCCTGATGGCGAAGGGCATGCCCAACGCGATCGCCGTCCTCGCGGTCGCCGAGCGCGGCGCGATGTTCGACCCGTCCGCGGTGTTCTACATGGAGAAGATCGCCGTCGGTCCCGACGCCGCCGATGTCATCGACATCACTGCGCCCGTCGCCGAGAACATCAAGCGTGTCGCGAAGGTCCGCAAGGCGTCCACCTCCGACGTGACGGTCTGCATCCTCGACCGTCCCCGGCACGCCGGACTCATCCAGGAGGTCCGGGACACCGGCGCCCGCATTCGCCTCATCTCCGACGGTGACGTCGCGGGTGCGATCGCCGCCGCGCGTCCGGACTCGGGCACCGACATCCTGATCGGCACCGGTGGAACCCCGGAGGGCATCATCGCCGCCGCCGCCATGCGCTGTATGGGTGGTTCGCTGCAGGGCCGGCTGGCCCCGACGGACGACGCCGAGCGGCAGAAGGCCATCGACGCAGGCCACGACCTGGATCGCGTGCTGACCACCGAAGATCTCGTGTCCGGTGAGAACGTCTTCTTCTGCGCCACCGGCGTCACGGACGGCGACCTTCTCCGCGGTGTCCGCTACTACGGTGGCGGCGCTTCGACGCAGTCGATCGTGATGCGGTCGAAGTCGGGCACCGTCCGCATGATCGACGCGTACCACCGTCTGGAGAAGCTGCGCGAGTACTCGTCCGTGGACTTCACGGGCGAGGACGGCGCCATCCCGCCGACGTTCTAGGACCTTCGGCCTCGTGCGCCTTTCCGGTAGCAGCAGCAACCGGAAAGG